>JBANFU010000216.1:0-5597 GCA_037975865.1 Bacteroidota bacterium | reverse complement strand
CGCCACTTCCGTTGGTGGGCAAGTCCGAAAATTCCAGAAAAGAACCCGCGTCAAAATACTTCGCTGTATCCGTGTTTTCAAAACAGAAGCGATACACTTTTGAATTGCCGTTGAATTTTCCGTCCAAATCGAAAGGACTGCTCACAATGCCCACCGTGTCGCCCGGGAATGGCGAGGGAGAAATGGGCACCAGGGTAGAGTTGTTGTCTTCAAAATCCTCTGTCCACTTTACCACTGTAGAACTGCGATGTTTGAAGGTGGGTATGAGGGATTGGGTTTTCCCTGCCACCAAAGTCAAGGTGTCTCTGTAGCCATCCAGCGGCGTATACAGCGTTAAGTTACTGCTGCTGCCGTTGATGTAAACAAGGGGGTAAATGTCGAGCTGCACCGCACCGAGTTTATCCACTGGGATTTTGCAGGGCAATTGAAAATTTCCCAATAGTTCTTGATTCGCAAACACCTGCACACCGGCAATTTGGTGGATGCGGTTTCCGTTGGCAGGGTCGATGTTTAACTGGATGGAATCAATCGCGATCCTGCCCGGAATGCCTTCGTCGCGGTCTTTGCAACCGGATTCGAATAGGCTGAAACAAACAATAAAACTGACGAGAAGAAACTGTAAAATCGACCTCACTCCGCAAACTTAGCGGATTTTTTCTAAGAACTGAAATGATTACAGATCTTGGTATTTCCGTTGAATTTTCTCAATGGCCCACTCACAGGTACCACAGACCTCCATGGCATGATCTAAATTGGTCAGTGGCGTGAGTCCCTTGTCGATGTTTTCATGGAAATTTCGCAGCTCCATCTTCCAGGTGTCAAAGGGCATGACCTGACGCTCAATTTTAATTAACTCTGGCGGTAATTCTGGATGATCAAAATCGGCCGACAAACTCAATTGGTCTGTTTGGGTGGCCGTGCGATATTCAATGAGCTCGTGATTGGTGAAATTCAGCAGGAACAATCGATCCTGTTGGAATATTTTCAATCCATAGGTGCCTGGCTCCATCGCCCTTCCGGCAGAAATTTGCGCTATCGCGTCGTTGTCGAACTCCAAATGGATGTTTAACAAATCCGTCTGACTTCCAAATAAAAACATGGGGCGGGCAGAGATTGAGCGGACTCGGCACGACATCGTACGTTGGATCAAGTCGATTTCCTGAAACAGGTTGGTATGCATCCAAGCGGCGAATTCACCGGCAACTGGCGGATGACAGTGTTTTTCCAATTTGATGTAACGGGGCTTTTTCACCAGTTGTAAAGCCGAGGTGAACAACGGTTTGTTGTGCAGCACATTTCCAATTTGGATGACTACGCCAGATTCGGCACGATACTTTTGAAGTTGTTCAATTTCGCCGGCATTGAAAGGACGATACCCATCGAAAAACAAGTGTTTACCCAGTTTGACGAGGTGACAAATGACATCGAATGGCAAATTCTTTACATGGCGATCAATGAAAAAAACATCGCCCAACGCCGCAATCTCCAAGGCAAACATCATTTCTCCCAACATGGAATAGTTGTCGCTGTCGTCGGGGTCAATAAAGCCAACCAATTCGAAACCCTCTACTGTGTTGAGTAGATGCTCGAAAATTTCTGCTTTTCTTTTCGATCCAATGACAACTGCTTTTCTCATGTTCCTACATTTGTAGTTCGATGCAAAGATTCACGAATCACGCTCGGACAGCAAATTGGGTTTTTAACAGGGGATGAAAAAGACAGATTTAATAGACACATTGATTCATCAAGGGCAGCGGAAACGGCTGGTGGAGGAATTGCGTAAAAAGGGCATACAGTCTGAAACGGTTTTGGCTGCAATGAATGCGGTGCCACGTCAATGGTTCTTTCCCAAGGATTTTGAACAGTTTGTCTATCGTGATGCGGCCTTTCCCATTGACCATGGGCAGACCATTTCACAGCCCTACACAGTGGCCTATCAAACGCAATTGTTGGGCATTGATCGTGGTGCGAAAGTATTGGAAATCGGCACGGGTAGTGGATATCAGGCGGCGGTTTTGTTGGCGATGGGCGCCAAAGTGTATAGTGTTGAGTATATCCTGCCTTTATTGAAATCGGCCAGCGAGGTTTTCAAGGCGATGGGCTCAACCATTCAATTGTTTCATGGCGATGGAACCCTCGGACTTCCGGCGCATGCGCCTTTTGATGCCATTGTTGTTACCGCTGGGGCACCGGCTGTTCCTGAAACCTATATTCAACAATTGAACGTGGGTGGTCGATTGGTTATCCCTGTGGGGGATCAAACCGACGAACAAAAAATGATGAGAATCACCAAGATTTCGGATACCCAGACCAAAACCGAGATATTACAGGATTGCAAATTTGTTCCCCTGAAAGGAACCTTGGGGTGGAAGTGAGTCTGTTCGCATTTAACGATTCATACAGTTTTCGATTTCATCTACTTCAATGGGGAATCCATCCATTAAGTCGATGACCCCGTCTGCGGTGATAACGACATCATTTTCAATTCTGATGCCCAATCCTTCTTCAGGGATATAAATGCCGGGTTCTACGGTTACCACATTGTTGATGTCGAGGTTTTCCCAACGGTGCATGACATCATGAACGTCCAAACCCAGGTGGTGGCTGGTTCCGTGCATGTAATATTTCATGTGTGCTTTGGGGTTGGCTTTTACTTCCTGGGCGGTCAAAAGTCCCAATTTGATGAGCTCCTCTGACATGATTTTGCAGACTTCTTCGTGATATACTGGCAAGCTTACACCAGGTTTCAATAGCTTTTTTGCCTCGCGTTGAACAAATAGTACTGAATTGTATACCTCTTTTTGTCGGGCCGAAAATTTTCCATTCACAGGAATACAACGCGATAAATCACCATTGTAGTTTCCGTATTCGGCGCCAAAATCTAACAACAACAAATCCCCGTCTTTGCATTGTTTGTTGTTTTCGATGTAATGAAGCACGCAAGCGCTTTTCCCACTGGCAATGATGGGGTCAAAGGCGAATCCGCGACTGCGATTCCGAATGAATTCATGAATCAATTCCGCTTCGATTTCATATTCCCAAACCCCAGGTTTTACAAAGCCTAATAGACGCTCAAATCCTTTTTTAGTGATGGAAATGGCCTCTTTTAGTTGGTCGATTTCTTCTGCTTCTTTGCGCATTCTCAAGTTGGCAAGAATGGGCGCTGAACGCTTGATTTGGTGGGCTGGATATTTGTTTTTTACCTCTTGAGCAAAACGCAAATTGGCGTAGGATACTTTGTCGGTGAAGCGATCATTTTCATTTAAATTTAAGTAGATAATGTCCGCCAATAAAAATGCAGCATGTATGGTTTTCCAAAATTCATGGTACCAAAAAACTTTTGAAATTCCTGAAACTTCATATACCTGGTTTGGGTTCAATCGGGCACCGTCCCAAACCGCAATTTGTTCGCTTGTTTCTTTGACAAAAACCATTTCGCGGTAGAGTGGGTTAGGACAATCGGGGAACAAAACCAAAATGGTATCCTCCTGGTCAATACCTGTAAGGTAATACAGGTCTGATTGCTGTTTGAAAGTGAAATAAGCATCCCCATTTCTTGGTACTTCATCGTTGCTATGGAAAATAGCAATACCCCCTGATGCCATGGATTTGGCAAACTTTTGGCGGTTTTTAATGAACAAGTTGGCGTTGGGGTTGCTGTATTTAGAATTCATGGGTACAAACTTATCTCAAATTCAGTGAAAACAAAACTTCTGTGTATTGTCTGTTTTGCTGCAATTATTTGGGCTTTTTAAGCAAAAAACCTATTTTTGGGGCAACACAAAGAATATCCTTGTTGTCAATATCACGTAAACCAAAGAAATTTTCAATATGAAAAGACTTATACCTTTTATTTTTACCGTTTTAACGCTCTCATTTTCAAGTAGTTTGAAGGCTTCTCACATGATGGGTGGAGACATGTCTTACAAATGTCTTGGAAAGGGTCAGTACAAAATAACCGCAAAAATTTACCGCGATTGTCGAGGTATCTCGTTTAGCGGACCTTCTTTCGGGGTTTACGCGGGTACAAACGGTGGAAACGGTTGTGGTAGTTCTGGTCTATCCATTACCAGGACGAGTATCAAAGACGTTACGCCACGTTGTTCAACGGCGAGTTCACCATGTACCCCCCAAAACACTGGTGGTACAGGAGAGGGTATCGAGGAACATACTTATGAAGTGACCGTAGATTTCACGAAAACTCCGTTAAGTAATTTTGTAGGGAAGAGTACTTGTTGCGAAGTGACCTTTTACATCGGTCAGTGCTGTAGAAATGGTGCCATCACTACAGGTCCTGCCGGAAACGACTTCTGGACAACCTGTATGATCAACATTTGTAACATCGCAAAGACAACCAACAAGTGTAACTCATCACCTCAGTTGAGTAACCCTCCAATTGGTTTCTTGTGCTGTAACCAGGCTTATTATTTTAACAACGGTGCGATTGATACCATTGATTACGATTCATTTTCGTACGGTTTAACTCACGGTATCAATTCATTGCCCAATAACTCAGTGTCTTATGCGTCTCCTTTCACGTCACGCTATTTTATGACACCGTATTGCATTCCGCCAACTTCAATCAAATGTACGCCAAACCCTAAGACCAACCCGCCAAGAGGATTGCATTTCGATACATCCACAGGGGATATCATTTTTACGCCTACCAAGTGTGATGAGGTAGGTATTGCAGTAATCGAGATGACAGAGTGGCGACAGGATAGCGCATCGAAAAAATGGGTCATCATTGGTAAAACGCGAAGGGATATGCAGTTGATTGTAAAAGACGACTGTGGATATAATAAGGCGCCCACGGTACTTGGTCCTTACACCTGGAAAGTCTGCGAAGGGGAGACCCTCAAATTCAAAGTGGAATCAGATGATGAAACATTTACACCCTATCAGACCATCCCAGATACCACCAATTTGAAATGGAACAAAGGTATTCCAGGGGCTAAATTCACCTTGGCCAACAAAAACGATTGGCCGGAGAAACGCAAAGCCTTTGCAAATTTTGAATGGACACCTCCAGTGGGTATGGCTTCTGATGTAGCTTACTCATTCACTGTTACAGTAACGGACGACCACTGTCCAAAACCATCTCAAGCGATTCGTGGTTTCAAGGTTAAAGTGAATCCTCGGGCATTTTCGACCAGAAAATATACCAACCTAAAATGTGGCAAATTTGCGATGGCCGCGGAAGTTAAAGCCTCATTTAAAGGGGTTCCACAATTCAAATGGAGTGTGCGTGATAGCTTGGGATCAAAAGAGATTTTCTACAGTGCGAAAAAATCCGATACTATGATTTTCTATCGCGGTGGAAAGTATATCATCGTGCATACAGTAAATAACAGTGATAACTGTCCAACCATCTACAGAGACACTGTAATCATCCCCGATCCTCCACAAGTAGTGATGGCGGATGCCGATACGTTTGCTTGTTTTGGTACAACCATGAAACTTAAAGCGAATGTGTTGTATGGTAAACCAAACTATAAATTCTACTGGACAAGGGTAGTAAAAGACACAGGCACCAAGTCGCCATGGAAAGCGGAGTACCATATTTCTGGCGATACGTTGAGTGATTTGAGCATCCC
>JBANFU010000142.1:0-5353 GCA_037975865.1 Bacteroidota bacterium | reverse complement strand
CAGTCCTGTTTTTTGAAACAAGAAAACATCGCTCAAACGTCATCCAAACCAGCGACAACACCTATCAAATTCTTGACGAGAACCAAACCATAACACTGCCCAAGGTTCCCTGGCTCGCCCTGCTTATTCCCTTTATCCCCATTGCTGCTTGGTACCGCTACACCTCCTATCTCACCAATAGCACCTACAATACCCACTTCCTGCAACAAATCAATCCCAGCAAATCCATCCGTGAATTTATCCAAGTCACAGAATATAGCCTCAACACTTGGAAAGACTCCCTTTACCCCACCTGGTGCTTGGTGGGTATCGTTGGCATCTGGCTGTACACCATCCTCAAATTCCGCAGCAATCTTTCGCTCATTGAAAAACTCAGCCTGTGGCTGTTTTTAGGCTTTGGCGGACTATACGTACTCTTCCACCTCCAATTTCGATTCCACGATTACTACTTCCTCTCCGCGTGGCCCTTCGTTCTGATGGCGATACTGTCGCTTCAACAGCGATACCTCAACGGAAAAATCTTTTTACAGGGCATGCCCGCGATAGCCAGTATGCTGGGACTGTGGATCATTCCCTTCGTGAGCTTTGGTCACGCCAAACGCATGCTGCACCATCGCTTTACACCCAACGATTACTATTGTCAGAACGTCATCACCGATATCCAAGACCTCGAAAACATCGCCCTGTGGCTGAAACAAAACAACACAAAGGATTTTGAAGTGTTCGTGGCCTTCGACCCTTCACCCAATACCGCCCTTTACGCCCTGCAAACCAAAGGCGTGCGATTGGCCCCCGATTACCAACCCGATCTCGCCAAAGGAATCTACCAATCCAAATTGCAGTCCGCACCCGCAGACTATCCTTGGAAATCGAAAGGCAGGAAATTGGGCTATGTGGTCACCAATGATACCCAACGATGGTTTGCCGATTATGCCAACATCGCGGTGCCCATGAAAGATACCCTTCCCCTCACCCGCAGTGGGAAGTGGGCAATTTATCGCATCGCCAATCCTTAGAGTTTAAAAATCATCGCAGCAGACAATCCTGCGCCGTGCTGCTTGTTTGGCATCGCCCAGGCTTCTAAGCCCCTTACATCTAGGCGGAAAAACGTCTTTCCCAAACGCTGAATGGGCGTCTCGAAATTAACGGCACAACCCAAATCATACGTGTCAAATCCGCCGATGGCCACATAGGGATTCAAAGTCAAATAAGTCCATTTTTGATCGCCCTTGGACATCCAAGTTTTTTCCCATGAAACCCTACCGGATACCCGATATCCGGGCACATTTAAGTACGTGGCATTGAGGCTAAAATACTGACCTTTGACCTTGATGTTGATCAAATCGGCATACACAGCAAATGGCGTTAATACAGTCCCTGAACGCGTCTGATCTTGAATCTGTAAACGAGAAACCGCTGAATCGCGCTGATTCCCAAACCAATTGCTCAACTGCAACTCTTTGGCATTGACTACAGCCTGTTTCAAACCAACCATGTTGGTATTCGACTCACCCGCAACAGACAAGCCACGCATCGATGCGTCCCAAACATAACCCCGGCTCTGCACCGCCACTTTGGGCATGTGAATAAAACCAAAATCCTTGACTCCTAGGTACAAATAATGCGTCCTCCCCGCATGCTTAAACGTACCCAAACCCCTGATTTTAAACATTCTATCAAATCCAATCGCCACACCTACACCCTTGCTTAACCAAGGCTCATTCCCTACGCTCTGACTGTAAAATCGACCATTGAAGGCCAAAGAATCGCCGGAAGCACTGGTAAACAACGACATATTTCCGGTCTGCAATCGAGAAAACGAAGTTGCCTGTAACAAGGATACTTGAAATCTCAAATTTCCTTCAAAACGAAAATCAACGGCATTGTATCCTAACACCTGAAATTGGTTGTCTCCCACCGCCAACGACCGACCCCTATAATAGCCATTGCCGCGAAAAACGAGGCGATACGCATCATCCGTGAACCTCGCCCCAACCGATTGAACAGAACGAACAGAAATGGCGTTCAAAGAGACCTTTTTCGGCGAAACAGTGGATTGCGCCGTGGAAGATGTGCGCAGCGCGCCCCCATCAAACCGAGACCGCAGCGGATAAACCACCAATGAAAACTGCTGATACATCCCCGCGCGGTTGTTGCCCTTCAACTGTGACTCAACATCTTGCGTTATAGCTGAACCCACATAACCACCCAAGGCCAATTTCCCCATCATCGAAAAGGGCAATACATTGGAACCACTGTTAAAATTGTAACGGAAGAGCTCCCCAGCCGCACTGGATTTGGGTGTATTCGGCGTCTCTTCCGGTGCAGGCTTCATTCCCTTTTGATCAATCGCAGACGCCTCCAACCCAGACGTACAAACCAGTAACAACAACCCTACAATTCCCAATCGCCTCATCCTATTTGCCCATGTTAACTTCATACTAAAAATCAATGACTGTGGACACAGAAATCGCGCTCACATCGTAAATTTTCTGCATCTGCCCCGATCCCAAAAATGTGGTTGTGATAGCAATAAATTTGGCCTTTTTCAACGCCTCGATTTTATCCTTGCCCAATCCCAGCGTAAAAAAGGTCTCACCCGGCTGCGTGGGATATCCATTGGCATCCAAAACAGCGGGCTCTATCACCTGATCCGATGGATCAATGTCTAATTGACTCAATGATCCCATTTCTGCATCCAACAAAGTCATCTGCAACTTGGCCCCGATGGGAAAAGTGTTACTCACGTTGACTTCCATTTTCGCCGATTTGATGCGTGAAACATCGCCCATGGTTTGCAAGTCGATGGCCTGCGTATCGCGAAGAACAAATTCACCCACAGAAAAATTGGCCGATGCTTCCACCTTCAATACAATATCCACCTTGCTGTTGTCGAAAACGAAATCCTTATATAAACTCACATTTCCGTTGGGATTGACCTCCATGTCGAGGTTGTAATCCAACATTTGAGGCAAATTCTCGATGAACGATTTGATGTTTGAATTCCCCGCATCCAAAACCACCTCAGAAACAGTATAAGCATCCCGTACAAAGGGGGGCGAAGTAATAAAAATATCGTTGGCCAATGGCGTAGCATTCAATGCCACGGAATTCTTTGTGAATACATTCTCTCCTTTCAATGAATTTACCTTCACCCGTCCATCCGCTCCAATGCCATTTTTCACCACCAAACTCACCTTGAAATCTTTGAATTTAAAATCACCATTCAGCCCTTTAAACAAATCAAATGGCGTTTTTTGATCGCCGGTCTGAGTCAACGATTGCCCCATGTAGCCAATGGCGTAATCCGGCACAAGCGACTCCATGCGATATTCCAAACGAATACTGTCGCGCAAACCAATCGCCACCTTTCGACCTGAGCTGTCCAATCGCACAATCAAGATTTGGTGAAAAGTATTCACCGTATCTTTTACATCGGGATCCTTCCCCCTAAAATCAATGATGTAATCGGTCAAGTCAAAGTCTTCAAATCGCTTGCTTGAGCCACCCGCAGGCGCGGCAGGTAACTTCACGATGCTCGACAATACTACGCCGTTCTTTTTGGCACTCGGTATCTCGAAGTACATGGTCATGTCTTCCTGAATGGTACTCACCAAATTGATTTTCAACTTTCCCGCCTTGGCCTTAAAATACTTCACCTCTGCCCCACCCATGTATACGGTGAGTCCCTCATTTTGCTCAATCACATTTTGTGATGGAAACGCAGCGATGGCATACCGTGGTCTTAGTTGCGATACAGTCAACTCAACATCCACACCCTTGTTGGCGTCAATCAAAACAGGCCCATTGCTGGCCTCGGTTGTCAACCGTTTAATGCTTCCTTTCAACTGTTTGGTGACTGTCTTTTCACGCAAATCAATGCGTTTAGTCACTTTCCCATTCATGGGGATATTGATGAAAGAATCATAGGCAACCTGACTGTTATCGCCAGCATTGGTCAATTCAAACACCACCAACTTTACATTCACAGGCAAATTATTGGAAATACTGATATCCAAATAGCCGCTGTCTAACGTAGCCGTCTCAAAAAATGCACTGGCATCGATATCAACAGGCGACAAATTTCCTTGGTTTTGCTCAGGAATATCGGCCGTTTGACCGTTGAGCAACTTAAAAATTGGGTTAATCTGTCCAAGCGTAATTTTCTGCACGATGGTTTGGTCGTTCAACTTCAATTTTTTCAAGTTGAATGAGGCGGTGAGTCCCGTGTCATAGGCCCGCACATTGGCCATGCGATAACTATAAACCAAATTCTCGTAGGTCAGTTTGTAACTGCTATCTGAGGGTGTTTTTTGTAAAAATTTCGCATCGATTTGACCCAATCCCAACTTGGTCTTGAACAATGGCGCCACCACCCGATTGTCCCATGACAACGGTTCGCGTTTGCACGCAAACAGGAGAACAACACAGGCAATCGGCCAAAAGAACTTCATGAATGTCTTCATTTTGGGTACAATTTACTCATCATCGGAAATAGGATACAAACTATGGTCAAAGAAAAATGCCATTTCCTCAAGATATGGCTGAAAACCGACGCTAAACATCCATCAAATCCATGCATAGTTTACCCCCAGGTAAATGGCAATGCCCCAGAGGAGGACAGAAACGGACATCAACAACAACAATCGAAATCGGTTGGATTCCATGGATGTCAATACCAAACAACCCACAGGAATGCTTATGATGATGGGGGCGAGAAACACCAATAAATACACCCCACCTGAACGCTTGATTTTCACAATCCATCGGTTCTTTTTACTAAAACGCTTTACCGACGGGTGAACACCACTCCGGTTTTGCCTGAATTGGATCCATTTTTCCTGAATCCAATGGCCTAAAAATATCCATACAAAACTCCCGAAAATCCCGCCAAAAACCGAAATGATCAATCCCAATAAATCGCTTTCTACGAAGGCAATGGCCCACATCAAACCCAGCAGAAATTTGACACCGCTAAGCAAAAAAATGCCCACCAAGTGCAAAAATCCTTCGTCTATCAATACTCCCAAGATGGTCATTTCAATTTTTCACCAATTTACGCCTCACCAACCAAGGTTGGATATTTATTTGCAATTTTGTGCGTCCTACTGGCTTTGAAGAAACAATTAAACAATACTTGGGTTTTGATTTGCGTGTTCTGCTTAACGGCAACGGTTGATGCACAAGTGTTTGAACCCACTGCGCCCGCCTCACGGGGAGATTCTTCTACAATCAAATCAGACACCACCGCCACCAAACCCAAATCCAAGGTTCTACCCAGGACAACAAGTATTTCCGACTTCCTCGAGTTTAATGCCGCGTTGGAGCCCTACATATGGTTTTCAAATGATAT
>JBANFU010000107.1:0-8900 GCA_037975865.1 Bacteroidota bacterium | reverse complement strand
TCCTTGACATTCTCCATCCAATGGCGGTAGGTATTCTTTAATTTTGATGGGTAGAACTTTATTTCATCGTTCATAACAGATGAAAGCACTTCAGGATTCTTTTTCATAAAATCCTGCATATTCATGAACCACTGTGTACTAATTCTTGGCTCAACTACGGCGTCGGTTCTTTCACTATAGCCCACGTTGTGGATATAGTTTTCTTGTTTCGACAGCAGGCCTGCTTCTTTCAACGCTTTCACCCATTGTTTTCTGGCGATGAATCGATCCTCACCAACGAACAACTCTCCTGCGGCAGAAATGGTTCCATCCGCATTAAGTGTATCAATCACCGGCAAATTGTATTTCAATCCGATGTTGTAATCATTGATATCATGGGCCGGCGTTACTTTCAATACACCTGTACCAAATTCAATATCGATGTATTCATCGGCAATGATGACAACTTCTCGGTTAATGAGTGGAACCTTTACTTTTTTGCCAATCAAAGACTGATAACGTTCATCGTTGGGATTCACACAAACGGCAACATCACCAGCGATGGTTTCAGGTCGGGCCGTGGCCACCATCAATTCTCCATCGAAGTCAACCCCTTTGTACACAACGTAAAACAATTGATCCGGTGTTTCTTTGAAAATCACTTCCTCATCGCTCAACGTTGTTTGTCCAGTCGGATCCCAATTCACCATTTTTGTACCACGGTAAATCAATCCTTTGCGATAGAGATCGATAAAAACATCCACTACGGCCTCATACAAGCTAGGTTCCATGGTAAAGCGGGTACGATCCCAATCACAACTGGCACCCAATTTCTGCAACTGTTGTAGAATGATGCCGCCATACTTTTCTTTCCATTCAAAGGCGTGTGTCAAAAACGCTTCCCGTGTTAAACTTGATTTGGAAATTCCTTGTTCAGCCAACAATTTAACTACTTTGGCTTCCGTTGCAATACTGGCATGGTCAGTTCCAGGTACCCAACACGCATTGAAACCTTGCTTCCTCGCTTTTCGAATCAATACATCTTGGATGGTGTTGTTCAACATATGACCCATATGCAGAACCCCTGTCACGTTGGGCGGCGGAATAACAATGGTATAGGCAGGTCGCTCATCCGGAACGGACCGGAAATATTTTTGGCTCAACCAGTGTTGATACCATTTGTTTTCAATGTCTGATGGGTTGTATTTCGCAGAAATTTCCATTGTTACAAAATTACGATTTTACTCTTGTGTTTACGGGGCAATTCAAATAAAAAGGCCACTCTTTGGAGTGGCCTTTTCGTATGTTTTTTGTTTTGATTAAACGCCTACATCGTGGTGAGCCGACTCTTCCAAATAAGGATGGTTGACTGCCACCAAACCTCTTTTTGTCAACGCGGTGAATACCCAGTAAGTAAACACACCCGCAAACAACAAGAAAGTACCCAATTCCAAGAAACCAAACTGCATGCCTGATCCAAACACACCTGGGAAAACCATCAACCAAACATCGTGGTAGTGACCCAGGATCATGATAGAACCAACAATCGCCAATACGTAACGATTTCTCTTGGCCGAACGCATCAACAATCCCAAGAACGGAATGCAGAAACACATGGCGAAGTTTAACAAGAAGTTAAACTTGTAGTTTTCAAAACGAATCTGATAATAGGCCATTTCTTCAGGAATGTGCGCGTACCAGATCAACAAGTACTGGGACAACCACAAGTAAGC
Organism: Bacteroidota bacterium; assembly: GCA_037975865.1. Lineage (GTDB taxonomy): Bacteria > Bacteroidota > Bacteroidia > NS11-12g > UBA955 > UBA955. The sequence goes on along the minus strand of JBANFU010000107.1, from coordinate 7,188 downwards.
CCAGAATACGGTGAAGGCAAACATAAATTTACCCAAATCGTGCATGTGTTCGTTGGTTACAAAACCCAAATAACCTTCTTTTTTGATATAGGCTACAAAGAAAGCCATGATCGTAATCATGGTTACCCAGTGGGTAACGAAGTTATAGAAACCGAAAATGGTAGAATACCAGTGAGCATCCACCGACATGATCAACAACCAAGCAATCACTGAAATTGTGAAACCAAAGATTACTGCGAAAGCTGCACTGAATTTTACAGATGTTCTAAAGAATGATACATCGCCTTTGGTTGCGTTGTCTTCCGCGGCCGACAAAGAACGCAATTTGCGCATCAACAAGTACCAAATCACCACCAACACGCTAGGGAATACAAACAACATGGTAGAATTCAAGAATCCTGACTTCCCTACCAACACGGCGTCATAACCAGGCTCACCGGGCTTTAAGCCCAAGTGCTCGTAATGCGCCCAATGATAGATGTCGTTTTTGCCCATCAACAAAGCAATGATCAACACTACGAATGGTACTGGAATAAACGTCATGATTGCCTCAGGGATACGCTTGATACCCACTGACCAACCGGCATTGGCGATGTATTGAATGGCGTACCACATCAAAGCAACCAATGAAATCATCAGGAAAAAGTATCCTGCAATCATCAAGTTAGCCCAAATGCGTGTGTTCGCGGGTTTATCCAATGGATGAAATTCCATACGAGGACCGAAAGCTTCGGTTTCTACGTTGGCATGCTCTTCATGCGCTGCTGCCGCATGGCCTTCACCATGGTGTGCTCCTTCGTGGGCTGCAACTTCTGTTTTCGCTGCATGAGTCTCTTCGTGACCACCCAAATTCGCAATTCCAAGACCTGCAAATACCAATCCCAAGACCATCAAGATCATTGAGAATCGCTTTGCCTTCGGAGAGAATACAAACTGCTCCTGTTTAACTTCAATATGATGTCCGTGTCCCATTGTAATTTACTTATTTAGTGGTGGCAGTTGAGTCGGTCGTAGCAGGGGCTGCAACAGACTGATTGCTCAAGAATTTAACATATTTGATCACTTTCCAACGATCCTTAGGACTCAATACTGAAGCATGGCTTCCCATGTTGTTCTTACCATAAGTCAAGGTGTGGTAAATTTTACCCTCTGGCAAAGTTTTGATGTACTCGTCGGTGTAAGCCTTCCAAGCCGGTTTCAAAGTAGATACCTTCTTGAATACCTCCCCATCGTTACCACCATTGGCACCGTGACAAGGTGTGCAGTAAACATCGTACATGTATTTACCACGACCGTCTTCCAACGTTGCATCCGCAGGCGCAACCAAAGCAGCGGCGGCTTCATAACCTTCACCGGAATTTTCCAAATTGTATTTGTAGTCCAATTTACCGTAGGCCACCGTTCCAGCAACAGGCTCACGCATGTTCATTCCGTAAGGATTCACTTTGTTGCTATCGCCCTGGTTGTAGGCCTCGTACCCTTTTGAGTAGTACATGTCAGGCGCATATTCCCATCCAGGGTTATTTCCACGACTTACACAACTGCTCATCAAAGCAGAAGCGGCAATCGAACCGAACAAGATATAAAGTTTGTTGTTCATTGTAAATCAATTAATTAAATAACGGTTTGTACGCCGTTGTGAAACTCACGCAATTCCACAGCACCATGATTTTTCATCATGTCGAGGACTGCTTTTTCATCCATTCCGTCGGTTGTCTCGATGGTCAAAATCATGCGATCATCGGTTTGACGGATATCTAACAATTCGTTTTTGATACCATGCACTAAGCGGTTTCTCCAGAAGAAGAAGAACGACATACCAAATGCAGTACACAAAACGGTTCCTTCGAACATCACAGGTGCCCAGCTCGGTGTAAAACGAACAGGTTTGTTACCGATATTCATTGGCCAATCGTGTACGTACATGTACCAAATCATTGTAGTCATCAAAGTCAAGCCTGTAACCGCACAGAAAAATGCAATACGGGCCAATTTGCTTCGACGAGCACCAATGATACGATCCAAACCGTGCACTGGGTAAGGAGTGTACACATCGTGGATGTGAATGCCTGCATGTGCCAACTCTCCAGCACCCGCCATCAATTGATCTTCGTCTTCCCACACACCGACCAACATCTTTTTGCGATCGCGTAGGCTAAGTTTTTTATCTAAAATTCCCATTATGGTAATCTTTAAAGGTTGTATTATTCGCGGTTGCGAAGGATTGATTTAACTTCAGCCATGTTAATAACAGGCAAGAATTTAGCAAACAAGAAGAAGCAGGTAAAGAAGATACCAAAAGTACCCAAGAACAAACCGATTTCAGTTAATGATCCAGAATACATTACCCAGCTCGAAGGCAAGTAATCTCTGTGCAACGAAGTCACGATGATTACAAAACGCTCGAACCACATACCTACGTTTACAACGATACTCATGATGAAAATGAACCAAGGCGTAGTACGGGCCCAACGGAACCAGAATACCTGGGGCGCAATCAAGTTACAAGTCATCATACTCCAATAAGCCCACCAGTAAGGACCGAACATACGGTTGGTGAAAGCATATTGCTCGTAAATGTTACCAGAGTACCATGCGATGAAGAATTCTGTTAAGTAAGCAATACCCACAATGGTACCTGTTACCATGATGATCTTGGTCATCGCGTCCAAATGGCCGATGGTGATGTAGTTTTCATAATTCATCACTTTACGCGCCACAACCAACAATGTAGCCACCATACCGAAACCAGAGAAAATCGCACCGGCAACGAAATAGGGAGGGAAAATTGTGGTGTGCCAACCAGGAATCACTGAAGTTGCGAAGTCTGTAGATACGATGGTGTGTACTGACAATACCAAAGGCGTACTCAAACCTGCCAAAATCAAAGAAATCAATTCATAACGAGCCCAAGTACGGGTAGAACCTGTCCAACCCATAGAGAAAAAACCATACATGGTCTTTCCCAACTTCGACTTCACTTTGTCGCGAATGGTGGCAATATCAGGAATCAAACCGATGTACCAGAACAACAATGAAACGCTGAAGTATGTAGAGATGGCGAATACGTCCCACAACAATGGCGAGTTGAAGTTAACCCACAACGAACCAAAGGCGTTTGGCAAAGGCAATGCCCAGTATCCAACCCATACACGTCCCATGTGGAACACAGGGAACATCGCCGCACAAATAACCGCGAAGATGGTCATCGCTTCCGCTGAACGGTTGATACTCATCCGCCACTTCTGACGGAACAGCAACAATACCGCAGAGATCAATGTACCTGCGTGACCGATACCTACCCAGAATACGAAGTTGGTAATATCCCAACCCCACATTACGGATTTATTGATGTTCCAAACACCGATACCTGTCCACAAGGTGTACAACAAACTCACCCCAAAAATTCCCAAGAAAATCAAGGACAATGTGAAACCCACTTTCCATGCTGTTGTTGGGTTGTTCAAAATAGGTCTTGCAATGTCGCGCGTTACGTCAGATGCCGTTTTATCGCCGGTTACAAGTCTGTCTCTAATGATTGAATCGTGTATCATTCGAATAGTTTTTGGGTGAATTAAATTGAATCGTTGTTACGAATTTTGGTCATGTACTTCACAGATGATTGTACGTTAATTTCCTCAAGCACAGTGAAACCACGCTCGTTCTTGTAAAGCTTGCTTACTTCGCTTTCTGGATTGTGCAAGTCACCGAATACAATGGCGTTGCTCGGACAAGCTCTCTGACAAGCAGTCAATACTTGCACTTCGTTGGGCGATTTGCCTTCACGTTTAGCTTTCAACTTGCCCTCTTGGATACGTTGAACACAGAAAGAACATTTTTCCATAACACCACGGGTACGAACCGTTACATCAGGGTTGATGACCATTTTACCCAATGGATTGTTGAAGTGGAAGTCAAACTTGTCGTTGTCGTTGAAACGGAACCAGTTGAAACGACGCACTTTGTAAGGACAGTTGTTTCCGCAATATTTGGTACCGATACAACGGTTGTATGTCATTTGGTTCAAACCTTCCGTACTGTGTGTAGTTGCCAATACTGGACATACGGTTTCACAAGGAGCGTTTGAACAATGCTGACACATCATAGGCTGATGCAATACGTTCACATTTTGCCAATGATCAAAGTTTCCTTTTTCGTCAGCCGCAGCGATTTCCGTATCTTTTGTCAACACAGCATCCGTAGTGTTGAAAGAATAGTAACGATCGATGCGAATCCAGTGCATTTCACGACGCAGGCGGATTTCATCTCTTCCTACAACAGGAACGTTGTTTTCAATTGAGCAGCTCACAATACAGCTACCACAACCGGTACAAGCATTCAAGTCGATGGCCATTGCCCACAAGTGATTTGGGGCACCATCTTTACGATATTCGGGCTTTTCCCAAATGGTGTAGATATGGGTTGCTGGAATCTCGTTACCCGCTTTGGGGTTTTTCTGCCATTGGCCGAAAGTTGATTCACGAACGATATCTCTACCCTCAATGCTATGGTGAGTTTGGGTTTGCGCCAAGGTGTAAGTGTCGTCACCTTTAGTGATTTCAACATTCTTTACCACGAAATGGCGATTGCCTGTATTGTTAACAAAAGCGTATCCGTTCACACCGATGGTGTCGAATCCTTTTTCAACGCTACCAGCAACTTTACCAGCGTGGGTTCTTCCATAACCCAAAGCCAAAGCCACTGTTTCGTTGGCTTGACCCGGTTGAACCATGGCAGGAACGTTGTTGTAGGTAACATCGCCTACTTTTACGTTTACAGTATCCCCTTCAGAGATGTCCAATTTAACCGCCAATGCTTTTGGCAAGGCTACATAGTTATCCCAACATACTTTGCTGACGGGATCAGGCATTTCCTGCAACCAGGGGTTGTTCGCAAACGCACCATCTCTCACACCAACACCTTGATACAATACCATGTCAATTCCCGATGCTTTTGCATTGGCAGAAACATATCCAGCCAAGGCATCAACACTGCCAGCATATGAAGCTGCACCCTCTGAGGCTGCCGCTAAGTATACTCCTTTTTCCAAAACGCCGTTGAATGCATCGTCTGAACCCAAAGTTCCAGCCCAATTGGCGCGGATAAAGTTGTAGTATGGAGACGCTTGTAATTTCTGTGAGAAAATACCTTTGGATGCGAAAGGATCTTTCGCAGGTGCTACCACCGCATTCGCCCATGTCAACAAACTGATTTGTGCTTGGCGGGTGTTGAATACGTTTGAAATGGTAGGCTGGGTGAAATGATAAGTACCTTTTCTTGGTTCTGCATCATTCCAACTTTCCAAGTAGTGGTTATCAGGACAAACATACTGACACAATGCAGCTGTTTCGTCTTTGCTTGAAGCGAAGGACACCGACAAAGAAGCTTTCTTCAATGCCTCTGTCCATTCTTTGCTGTTGTGATTGTAAACAGGGTTTGCGTTGTAGAAAATCACACCCGCGATAGCCCCTGATTTCAATCCTGCCAACACTTCAGCTGTTTTCTTATCTGAACCTTGATATTGGTTGCTGTGGTTTACCATATCGATGGTAGAACCATAGTTACCCAACAACATGTTGATACCGTTTACAATCTTTTGAACCTCTACTTCGTTGCTTGATGAAATCACCAAAGAAGTGCCTTTGGCTTTCACCAATGCATCTGCGGTCTTCTTGATTGAGTTACCAGCCAATTCCCCTTGCTGAGGCACAGGAATTTGCTTTGCACCTGTAGCAATTGCGATGTAGTTGTACAACGTTGCTACATACAAAGCTTCTTGTGAAGCACGCATAGGGAAACGGAAATCTGCATTGGTACCGGTCATGCTCATGGCACTTTCGAACTGAATGTGCTTAGACATGCCGCCAGCAACGGCAGGTTGACGATTAATCGTATATCCTTTGGAGAATTCTACAGGTGAAATCCAAGTTCCCAAGAAATCTGCACCGAAACTCACAATCACTTTGGCAGCCTCAAACTTGTAGGTAGGCAATGCGCGCTTACCAAAGTCGGCTTCGTTTGCATCCAACAGGCCACTGTAAGATACGGCATCGTACATAACATGCTCTGCCGTTGGGTAAGATGCTTTGAACGACTCAATTGCTTTCAGCGTTGAGGGTGAATGGATTGAGCTCGACAATACCACCAATTTACCGTTGGCGGAGGTGATTTGCTTCAACTTGTTAGAAATCTCTGCATCCAATGCGGCCCAGTCGGTCTGTTCAGCACCGTTGGCCAAAGGATTTGCCAAACGCTCGTTATCGTAAAGAGAAAGGATTGAAGCCTGTCCTACCGCACAAGTACCACCTTGTGAAATTGGAGAGTCAGCTGATCCATCTACTTTGATTGGACGACCTTCCCGCACTTTTACTTCGATACCACAAGCGGCTGAACATGCGCCACAAGTAGAGCGATAGTAGTTGGCAACACCAGGAGTTACATCCTCAGGTTTTACCAAGTATGGTACGGCATGACGAACGGGTGTCTTGTAGCAGGCCGCCAAAGCAACCGCTGTTACGCTGAAACCGAAGTACTTCAAAAAGTCCCTGCGATTTGCTTGTAACTCTACACCGTCTTCGTTGAAAACTTCATCCAAAGGGAGATCATCGTGAAACTCGTTCTTCTGAGCAGCGAGGAACTGTGGGTTCCTGTTCAACTCATCTTCGCCCTTCCAATATTTGATATTATTTGACATAATGATGCTTCTTAAAAATTAGGATTAATAGTGACATTTAGAACATTCCAATCCACCATTCATGGCAGGTGTTAACTTAACCTTACCATCTGCTGAGAAATATTTACTCTTGCTTTTGTTTGTTGCGATGTCTTTGGCGGCTTTTTCATGCAAGGCTTTGTAGTAGTTGTTGTTGGCAACATCTACCTGGGCATTGCGGTGACAATCGATACACCAACCCATTTGCAATGAACTGTGCTGTTGAACCACCTCCATCTTTTCGATGGCACCGTGACAAGTTTGACAAGTTTGCTTACCCACTTTCACGTGTTGAGAGTGGTTGAAATAGGCGTGATCAGGCAAGTTGTGGATTCTCACCCAACGGATTGGACGAGGGTTGTTACCATATTCTTCGCCTGGCTTGGCTTCAGGATTGTAATCCAAAGCTGCATAAATCTTCTTGATTTCTGGAGAAATCTCACCGTTGTATTTATCGGTCAATTGAACCCCTTTGT
>JBANFU010000094.1:0-4303 GCA_037975865.1 Bacteroidota bacterium | reverse complement strand
CATACGGCATTTCGTAATCATCACCGATGATGATTTGGTCTGATTTTTTGCGTTTGACAGACGCTGTGGTCTTGGGTTTGGGAACGATGGTTTCTGCTGCATCCAATCCATCGATCTGTTTTTTCAAGACGATTTTCAACAACAACTCCCGATTCAAACGAATCTGACCTTCCGCTACACTGTGAAAAAACTCGGCGCCCACTTGGTATTTGAAGTGGTGCATGAGTTTTTTGATGTTGCTGTCGGTAAAATTGAGTTGGTGTTTTCGGAACAAACGCTCCAATAAGAGTTTCCCCTGGTTGGCTTTTTGCGTTCGCTCAGCCTTCAGTGCTTCCCTGATTTTGGATTTGGCCCTGGCCGTTTTGGCCACATCCAGCCAATCCCGAGTTACCCTGCTTTTGCTGGTGGTAAGAATTTCTACAATGTCACCATTTTTCAATGGCGATTGTATTGAGACGAGTTTGTTGTTGACTTTTGCGCCCAGCGTGCGTTTCCCCAGTTCAGTGTGAATCGCAAAACCGAAGTCGAGTGCCGTTGAGCCCGCAGGCAGTGCTTTGACATCGCCCTTGGGTGTGAAAATGTAAATTTCTTCCCCCAATAGACTGGTTCGGAATTCGCTCACCAGGTCTAGGGCACTCAAATCACTGTTCGACAAAGTATCTTTCACGGCGTCTAACCAGTTGTCGAAAGCCATGTCTTGTGGCGTTGTAACTGATTTGCCTCCTGATTTGTATCGCCAATGGGCTGCCAATCCACGCTCAGCGATATCGTCCATCCGCTTTGAGCGAATTTGAACTTCCACCCACCGCCCTTTCGGACCCAAAACGGTGGTATGCAGCGCGCTGTATCCATTGCTTTTGGGGTGGCTTAACCAATCTCGTAATCGATTGGTATGAGACCGATACATGTCTGTGACGATGCTGTAAACACGCCAACAATCGGCTTTTTCTAGGAATAGGGGGGAATCCACAATCACGCGGATGGCAAAGGCATCGTAAACTTCTTCAAAAGGGATTTGCTGAGCCTCCATTTTGCGAACAATGCTGAATATGCTCTTGGGTCGTCCTTTGATTTCGACAATGTTGAGCCCTGATTTTTCAAGTTCCGTTTTGAGTGGATCGATGAACTCCTTCACATAACGCTGTCTCACATTCTTGGTTTCCACCAGTTTGTCGGAAATTTCTCGGTACAAGACCGGGTTGGTAAATTTCAACGACAAGTCTTCCATCTCCGTTTTGATGGCGTTCAATCCCAAGCGATGGGCGAGGGGGGCGTAAATGAAAAGGGTTTCTGATGCAATCTTGAGCTTTGTATTTTCTGATACTGAACCCAACGTGCGCATATTGTGCAAGCGATCGCACAATTTGATCAATATCACTTTGAGGTCATCGCCCAAGGTGAGGAGCATTTTTTTGAAATTCTCCGCCTGTATGCTGTGGTCTTTATCTACCGTCTCAAATACCGTGGAGATTTTGGTAAGGCCATCGATGATATTGGCAACATCCTTCCCAAAGCGATGCTCGATATCTTCCAGTGTGATATCGGTATCCTCTACTACGTCGTGCAGCAAGGCACAGACAACGGATGTAACACCCAATCCCAATTCTGTGACGGCAATTTCCGCCACGGCAAGAGGATGGAAGATATAGGGCTCTCCGCTTTTTCTTACGGTACCTTCATGGGCTCTGGCGGCCATGTCAAACGCATCGCGCACCAGTTTGATTTTGTCTTTGGGGAGGTTCTTTCCAAGGCTTCGCAATAAGAGCTTATATCGCTTGAGGAGCTCAGCGCGATAGGCTTCATAGATGGGGCCTTGTAACAACGCCATTATTGATTCAACGCAGCAAAGTGTTTGAAGAACTGAGGAATGGTTTCAATGCCTTTGAAATAATTGAAAATGCCATAGTGCTCGTTGGGAGAGTGGATGGCGTCAGAATCCAAGCCAAAGCCCATCAATACGGTTTTGGTTTGTAATTCCTTTTCAAACAAAGCCACAATGGGAATACTTCCACCACCGCGGGTTGGAATGGGGTCCACACCAAACGTTTCTTTCATGGCCAAGGCAGCGGCTTTGTAGGGGATAGAATCTGTGGGCGTTACCACAGGCTCTCCGCCATGGTGGGGTGTTACTTTCACCTTTACACCCGCAGGCGCGATGCTTTCAAAGTGCTTTTGGAACAGTTCTGTGATCTCATCGCTGATTTGGTTTGGCACCAAACGCATAGAAATTTTGGCATAGGCCTTACTGGGTAGTACCGTTTTCGCCCCTTCGCCAATATAACCACCCCAAATGCCGTTTACGTCCAGCGTTGGACGAATGCCGGTACGCTCGATGGTTGAAAACCCGTTTTCTCCCAAAACATCATCGATATCGAGGTGTTTTTTATAGTCATTCAAATCAAAAGGAATCTTCGCCATGGCCTCACGATCGGCGGCAGATACTTCCAATACTTTGTCGTAAAAACCGGGAATGGTAATGTGGCGGTTTTCATCATGTAGGCTGGCGATCATGGTGCATAAAGCATTGATGGGGTTCGCAACGGCACCGCCATAAACACCTGAGTGCAAATCAATGCGCGGTCCGGTTACCTCAACTTCTACATAGCTCAATCCACGCAATCCCACATCGATACTCGGGATATCGTTGGCAATCAAAGCGGTATCAGAAATCAAAATTACATCGGCTTTCAGTTTGTCGCGGTTTGATTTACAATAAGTTCCCAAATTGTTCGACCCTACTTCCTCTTCGCCTTCAATCATGAATTTGATGTTACAAGCCAAAGCTTGGGTCTGCATCATGGTTTCAAACGCTTTCACATGCATGAAAAACTGACCTTTGTCGTCACAGGCACCGCGGGCATAAATTTTACCATCGCGCACTGTGGGCTCAAAGGGGGGCGTATCCCAAAGTTCATTGGGAACACTGGGCTGAACATCGTAGTGTCCGTAAACCAATACCGTGGGCAAAGAAGGGTCAATGATTTTTTCGCCATACACAATGGGGTAACCGGCTGTTTCTTCCAGCACTACATTGTCGGCACCTACTTTGCGCAGGTGGTCAGCGACGGTTTCAGCACATTTGCGTACATCGCCGGCAAAGGCGGGATCTGCACTGATGCTGGGTATGCGCAACAAGTCGAATAACTCACTGAGAAAACGGTCTTTGTTCTGTTCGATGTATTGATTTACTGACATACCCGCAATTTACAATCCTTTTTTTGCTTAGACCGCATCCCGCAGGGGATAAACAAAAAAATATTGATGGCCATGTGCCCGTATACCTCCGAGAGGATTATTGTATCTTTGTATTATTCATAAATCCATGGAAACAAACACTGCCCAAGCCGTTCAAGAGCATAGCAAAGAGAAATTCAAACAAGAATTGTTTGTTTGGGAAATTATCATGTCCGTGGTTGTTTTTGCCGCCATCTTCTTTGCCTTGAAAGCCTTTAAAAAGCACGAGGAAAAGGCCAAAGAACACAATAAAAAATACAATACCGGCGAATAATTAATGCCTTACATCATACCGATGGCACAATACGCTGCTGCCAGTCATGGGCCCTATGGAACGCCAGAAAATAGGTTTCGTTATGGTGGCTGCTTAAATCGCGACCGTCTTGATGTCGCCTTCCACAACCAATCGCCCTAAGGTTTTTGCTTTTACCTCGTCGATGGTTACCCCAGGCGCGATCTCTCTCAGTTCGAATCCACGTGCTGTAATGTCGAAAACGCCCAACTCGGTCACTACTTTTTTCACACAGCCCAAACCTGTGATGGGAAGAGAACACTGAGGTAGCAATTTGCTCTCACCGGCTTTGTTGGTGTGTTGCATGGCCACAATGATGTTTTTGGCAGATGCCACCAAATCCATGGCGCCACCCATGCCTTTTACCATTTTGCCGGGAATTTTCCAATTGGCAATATCGCCATTGTCACTTACTTCCATGGCTCCCAAAACAGTCAAATCTACTTTGCCCGCGCGGATCATACCAAAACTGGTTGCACTGTCGAAAATGCTCGCTCCGTTGACCATGGTAACGGTCTGTTTTCCGGCATTTATCAAATCAGGATCTTCCTCGCCCTCGTAAGGAAATGCACCCATACCCAGCAATCCATTCTCTGATTGCAACACCACTTCCATGCCCTCAGGGATGTAGTTGGCTACCAATGTAGGAATGCCAATTCCGAGGTTCACATAGTATCCATCGCGCAATTCCTGGGCGATTCGCTTCGCAATTCCAAATTTGTCTAGCATGCCTTACAAAAATACAAATTTTTCAGGTGACAGGCGGGAAATTCGCGG
>JBANFU010000035.1:0-5309 GCA_037975865.1 Bacteroidota bacterium | reverse complement strand
ACAAAGTCAGGTCCCACAGTGGCTGCCCGGGGCGTTTATGCAATGGGAAAAATCCTTTCGTCACGCTACGCGACTACTGTTGGGATTTCGAATTGACCATCATTCCGTGCATGGCAATATTTACACGCCGCGCATCGCCCTGAAACATCGCCTCAAGCAACAAACGGTACGATGGAACTTGGGAACGGGGTTTCGAGTAGTGAACGTTTTTACCGAAGACCATGCGGCCTTGACTGGCGCGAGAACCCTGGTGATTGATCCGCAACTCAAACCAGAACGATCGCTCAACGGCAATGTCCAGCTGAGCCGAACCCATCGATGGGGTAAACAATTCATCCTCATCCGTGAAGCGACCGCATTTTACACGCATTTCCAAAATCGCATTTTGCCCAACTACACGTTGAACAGCAATCAAATCTATTATAGCAACCTTCAGGGATATGCCTACAGCCGCGGATTGTCGGGCAAACTGGAAATTCAACACCCCCGATTTTCAACGTCGGCCAGCGCCACGTGGCTCGATATCGCACAAGTACAAGGTCAGAGGGCGACTCGACCCTTGCTGAGTGAAAAATTCAATGCCACCGGCAACATCACTTGGAAAATCCCTCGCTGTCATGCCACCATGGATTACACCGTTTCCGTTTGCAGTCCAATGGCCTTACCCCTGCTGGGTGAATTGGATCCCCGACCGGCTTTCTCCCCGTGGTGGGCCATCCACAATTGGCAATGGCGATGGGGCAAGACAACAAACAGAGAGTGGTTTGTGGGCATTAAAAACATATTCAACTTCACACCGGCGAAAAGCACCCCTTTTTTGATAGCACGGAGCGAAGACCCTTTTGATCGATCGGTTAGTTTCAATGCCCAAGGCGAGGCCCTTCCTACCGTCAGCAATCCCTACGCACTCACTTTTGACCCGAGCTATGTATATGCTCCAAACCAACCACGCACTTTGTTTTTTGGACTGAGAATAAAACTTGACGGGCAGTAACCATGGGAATCTCAGCGCATCAATACGATCATCAACCCCAGGAGCGACAGTTGAATGGCAAACATCACCACGCCAAAGCGGAGTCCGCGACTGCCTGCTTGCAGCAATTTCCGGAAACTCACCTTCATGCCTATCGCGGCCATGGCGATGGTAAGGATTACTTTTCCGATGTATTCTATGTCTTTCAGCGCGGATTTGGGGATATCCACCGCGCTTACTAAAAACGTGACCATGATAAACCCAATGAGATACCATGGCAAGTTGAAATAGCGTTTCCAACTGCCTTCGGCGTCGCGTTGTGTTAGGTAGGTCATAAAAACCAAGCCCGGGGTAAGCAGCGCAACACGGGCCAGTTTGACTGTAATGGCAACATCTCCGGCCGATTTACCGATGGCAAAACCTGCGCCAGCTACGTTGCCTACAGAGTGTAAAGAACCCCCAACCAAGTATCCGATGGCTGAAGAAGCCACTTCACTGCTGGGCCAATCGATTTGCAGCAAAGCCCACGGCAAGAAAAGCATACCAACGGTTCCCAAAAGATTGACAACAGCCATAGCAATGGCCACATCTTCTTTGTTTTGCTTTTGGAGCGATGGCGCCAAGGCGGCAATGGCACTGGAACCACAGATGGCGGTACCGAATCCTACCAATAGCCCGGTATTCCCCGGACAATTGAATCGCTTCGATAGAAAAAACGACAGAAACAGCACGACAAATACAACCAAGACCACCCCCGCAAAGGGTTGAACACCCAAAGCGGCGATATCGGTGTAATTGATCCCCGCCGCCAGGAACAATAGGGATAGTTCCAACATTTTGGAGCTCGTGTATCCAATGCCCGCGTCAAGGGAAGTGGGCAGCGTTAAAAAGTTACCCAAAAACATGCCCAACAATAGCGCGATGAGAATGCCATTGAATGCCGGTGGCGTGAACTTTTCCGCTATGACGGCTATTAATCCTACCCCGATGGCGAACACGATCCCTTTCAACATGCTGCAAAAATGGGCTAAAAATGTGAAGAGTTCTGTGCTTTGGGTTACAAATCAAGTTTATCTCAACAGCAGCAGGGCCGACATCAGCAGCAATACGCACCCGAAAAACATGCGAAACTTTTGGTTGCTGATGCGATGAAAAACCAACGCATTGGTGAGTGCGAAAACCAACATCGCGATGCCCATGTGCAGGAGATTGGATGATTTCAGGGCGACAGGATTCCCTGACATGGACAGGGTAAGCAATTGAACCACCACCACCAACCCGTAACATATCGCGGTGGTTGCCCTGGCTTGCTGTTTATCATCATATTTTGCCAGCACGTAGGTTGAGAGCAAAGGTCCGCCCAAATTGGTCGCTCCGTGAATCAGGCCGGTTAATAAAATATATAGCCGATCGCGTTTCAGCGCCCAATGAATCACGTTGGGAGCGACTTGAAAATAGAAACCCAACGACACCACACCCAAATACAGGGCAATGGCGATGGGCAAATAGGCAGCACCCACAATGGATTTGAGCAGTAGCGTGCCCACCGCCGTGGCAGGCAGTGAAAGCCACACAAACCACCGAACGGTTGTCCACTGAATTTCTCGCCAACCCATGGCCGTTTGAATGATACTCAAGCAGAGCGACACGGGCAGCAACACGCCTAAAATTTCCAAGTATGGCAGTCCCAAAATCAACAAAAAGGGCGTACCCAAGAATAAAACACCCACACCAAATAGTGACTGCACTACAACCACCAAGGCCACCACGAGCGTTGGCAGATACGGTGCGGCTAAATCAATCCAGTCGTTGATGTTCACGCAAGCAAGGTAGGAAATCGTTGCGGCAACCACAAATACAGTGACAATAACTTACATTCGAATTAAATTCAACACCATGAAATTCAAAAAAATCCTCATTGTCGTCGCGGTTTTTTCGCTGTGGATTACGGCTACGACGTGCCGCGCTTCTCACATGATGGGGGCCGATATGCAATACCAATTTTTGGGTGGCAGCAAATACAAAATCACCACCAAGGTGTATCGGGATTGCAGGGGCGTTGCCTTCAACGGTCCTGCTTTTGGCTGTTATGCCGGCACCAATGGCGGCAATGGTTGCGGCAGTGCCAGTTTGTCGATCGCGCGAACGGGAATTCGCGATATCACCCCGCGATGTTCCACCAACAATGTAGGCTGTACGCCACAAAATACGGGCGCCACTGGATTGGGTGTGGAGGAGCACACCTACGAGGCCATTGTGGATTTCGCCACGGCACCCCTATCAGATTTCGTCAATAAAAGCAGCTGTTGTGAGGTCACGTTTTACTTGGGTCAATGTTGCAGGAACGGGTCCATCACCACAGGGTCTGCGGGCAACGATTTTTTCACAAAATGCATGATCAACGTGTGTAACATTCAGTCCACGGCGAAGGCCAGCAACAGTTCTCCCCTGCTTTCGAACATTCCGGTGGTTTTGTTGTGCTGCAACACGCCCTTTTATTACAATTTCGGGGCGATGGATTCTACGGACAACGATTCCATTTCATACCGTTTGGTTTCGGGCATCAGCAGTCTTCCCAATGGTTCTATCAGTTATTCTGGGGGATTTTCTTCGCGATATCCGATGTCGCCCAAGTGCAGCACGGTGGGCAATTTGAAGTGCATACCCCAGCCGAAGGCTTACCCGCCGGTGGGATTTTATTTTGATACGAGCAATGCCGACATGGTGGTGACGCCCACCAACTGCAGCGAGGTGCCGGTGGTGGTGGTGGAACTCACCGAATGGCGACAGCTGAGTGGAACATCGCAGTGGGCGGTGGTTGGCAAAACGCGGCGCGATATTCAACTGTGGATCATGGACAATTGCATGCCGAATCATCCGCCGCTGATCGACGGAAAACGATACGTGGAAATTTTTGAGGGCGATACCCTGCGCGAAACCATTCGCGTAACGGATGAAGTCTACACGCCATACCAAAGCAGGCCCGACACGGTGATTGCGCAATGGAATGGCGGCATCAAGGGGGCGAGTTTCACGGTGGTGGATGCCTCGAAACGAGAAAAAGACTATCGCATAGAATGGATTACCCAGGTGGGCGATGCTTCTGATATTGCTTACAGTTATGTGGTCAATGCCAGCGACCAACACTGCGATTATCCCAATTTAAATTCTGCTTTGTTCAAGGTAAAGGTGAAATCGCGCAGTTCAAAGACTCAGGCGATGGCAACGGTCCCTTACCGACTTTACCCCAACCCAGCAACAGACCAAGTGTCGATTTTGGGCGGTGATGACAAGACGCCGTTCCAGGTAACGAATGTATTGGGTGTGGTTGTTTTGCGGGGCCAAGGCCGCGACATCGACGTTTCCCAATTGGCCGCGGGTGTATACTGGGTAACGCTGGAGAATAGGCTATCGCTGCGCTTACTGGTTAATTGATGTGATTGTCAAACTCCAAGCGATGGCGCTCCCCAACCGTCTATGGTGATACATTCTGAAGTTTAACGATAACTGCTTTGGGGTATTAGGCAAAAAACACCAAAGAAAAAGCCCCTTCGTTTTACACAAAGGGGCTTTTTTCAAAATCGGGCGGAGAGAGAGGGATTCGAACCCCCGGACCTGTTACAGTCAACGGTTTTCAAGACCGCCGCATTCGACCGCTCTGCCATCTCTCCAAGGAGGTGCAAAAATACGTGATAAAATGATCTTTTGCAAAAAGTTCTTGAAAAGAGTTTATCAGCCCATCATCACTACTCAAAAATCAAATACAAACCCCACAAAATCAGCACAATAGCCACCGATGTGATTCCGAACAACCCAACATCATTTTGGTACGCAATTTGACGAACAACCCTCGAAACCCCAGCCAATGAAGACCCGCTTCTTTATAAAACTCGCCCTGATCACCACCGGGCTTACCTTAAGCACCCATATCGCCCAGTCGCAAAACCCCGAATTTCCGCGACCTACCCTCCCCAAACCCACACTGTCGAAACCGCCCATAACCAAACCCAAAGTCGACATCCCAAAGAAACCCGCACCCCGGATCCCGGCGCCTACCCCCAACCTCCCGTTACCGCCGTTTCCCGTGCCTCCCATCACGCCCAAACCCGCAAAGCCCAGGCCCCAAACCACGGTTTATTCCTTCATCTCCTACCCTTACGACAAACCCGATCCCAACGGGGTGAC
The DNA here is from genome assembly GCA_037975865.1 of Bacteroidota bacterium. GTDB lineage: Bacteria > Bacteroidota > Bacteroidia > NS11-12g > UBA955 > UBA955. The sequence continues at coordinate 151 of JBANFU010000035.1, read as the reverse complement.
CCACGTGAATATGCTCAATGAGCAGCAAACCTATCGGATGTACCATTGTCCCGTTTCCAAAGCCCCGATAGACCCCGCCCTGCGCAAATCAGGTGCCCTCGATACCCTGGCTGCCATGCAACCCGCTGTAGAAACCTTTCAAATCAACCAG
>JBANFU010000258.1:0-9461 GCA_037975865.1 Bacteroidota bacterium | reverse complement strand
AGCAGTTGAATCTACAACAGCGGTAGAATCAGTAGCAGTTGAATCATTAGCAACAGTTTCAGCTGAGTTAGAGCAAGCAGCGAACGCGAACATAGCGCAAGCAGCAACGGCGAAAGTGATTTTTTTCATTTTGTTTGTTTCCTATTAAGTGTGATGCAAAAATAGAGGCGATTTCACAAACTGCAAAGAAAATTTCAAAAAAAATGTAAAAAAATACAGGAAGTTAACAATTTGTTGATTTTCAATGACTTAAATTAAAAAAGACCTAACATTTTTGCAAAAATGTGAGATTTTTGACCCTAAAAAGACGAAAAATGCGGCAGACTTAACACAAATTTCATCCCCAAAAAGCGATTAAAACCAAGCCAACAAATTCTCCAATTCTCACATCCAATGTTAGGGTCATGTTAGAAATTTTCTTCAAAAACCGGCATACTCATAGGTATGTGTTGGCATTTTCCCATGTTTTTATCCTCACCTAGGGGTACATTTGCCCTACTAATTTTCATGAATAACGTAGAAAATCGTTTCATCACGCTCATCGCCATCATCTATTGCGTAGGCATTGCTGGCTTTATCATCCCCTCGCTCAACCCCACATTCATTTGGCTAACACCATACAACATCATTGCCGCATTCATCTTTGCCTGGATATTTCATAAAAAATGGGAAGCCAAACACGTAGCCCTCATCATCACCGTGGGTGTACTCGGGTTCTTTTTAGAATATGCTGGCGTAACCACAGGGAAAATTTTTGGTAGTTATCATTATGGAAAAACCCTGGGACGGGGTTGGCAGGGTGTCCCCTACCTCATTGGACTCAATTGGGCCGCGCTGGTTTTCTTTACCTCAAGCCTATTAGCCGGCAGATTCAGCAACCCCTATGGCGCCTCGTTCCTCGGCGCCAGCCTCATGACCCTGTACGATTTTTTCCTGGAGCCTGTGGCTATGCGGTACGACTTCTGGCATTGGCACCGCGGGATTGTCCCCGTACAGAACTACATCGCTTGGTTCATTGCGGCTTTTCTCTTTCAACTGCTCCTTCACCTCAACACAAAACCCCAGCGGAATAAGATGGCCGGGGCCATGTATCTCATCCAGCTGGGGTTCTTTTTGATCCTCTATGTGTGGATCAGAATCTTTTAAGCATACATCGCTTCAATCTCATCGGCGTACTTCTCCATGACCACCTTGCGCTTGATTTTTAGCGTAATCGTCATATCGCCCGCCTCAACACTGAAAGGCTCCCGTTTTACAATAAAATCCTTGATTCGCTCAAACTTGGCCAAATTCTCACTCAACTTCTTCACGTCGTCCTGCATCCACTTTTTGATTTCTTCATCCTGAATAAACGGATCACTGACTTCAAAATAATCCTTTCTGCCGCCAAAGGCCGACTTCAATTCTTCCATATTCGGATGAATGATCGCCGTTAAATACTCCCGCTTGTCCCCAATGATGAAAACTTGCTCCAACTTGGGACTGCGCAACAACACGTTTTCAATCTGCGTAGGATAGATGTTCTTACCCAATGAGGTTTTAAGCATATTCTTCAGGCGGTCGGTAATTTTCAAATAACCCCGATCAAACTTACCAATATCCCCGGTGTGGAACCATCCTTCCTCATCGAAAACCTCCGCAGTGGCTTCGGGCCTATTCCAGTATCCCTGCATCACGTTCGGACCTTTCACCAAAATTTCACCCTCCTCACTCGCATAGGATGGATCGAAAGAATCATAGGTCTGCAAAGCCAATATCTTCTTGGTTTCAATGTCTTGAATGGCCACCTGCTGTCGGGGCGCTACCCTACCCACCGTACCATAAACTTGTCGTTCAAATTCGTTGACGGTTACCAACGGACTGGTTTCGCTCAAACCATACCCTTCTTGAACCCGCATACCCAAATTGGCAAAAAATTCACCCACATGCACAGGCAAAGCACCGGCACCACTCACAAACATTTTCAATCGACCGCCCATCTTGGCTTTGATCTTGGAATACACCAACTTTTCAGCAATGCCCACTTGTAACGCCAACCAAGGACCCACCATTTTACCTTGGTCGCGACGAACCCTGGCCTCACCGCCCACTTTTAGTGCCCACAAGAATATCTTGGCACTCGCACCACCCTTCTCCGTAGCACTTTTATATACTTTGTCGTGAACACGCTCCAACAAACGAGGGACCGCAGCCATGAGGGTTGGACGCATTTCTTGTATGTTTTGGGCTACTTTGTCGATGTTCTCTGCAAAGGCCACCTGAGCACCTATATAAGTACTCAAATACATGGTTGCCAATCGCTCAAATACATGGCTCAACGGCAAGAAACTCAAATACAAATCATCGGATGTAATGGCTGGACACAGATCCTTGGCGTCATAGCAATTGCTCATGAAGTTATAATGCGTCAACATTACGCCTTTGGGCATGCCCGTGGTGCCACTGGTATAGATGAACGTAGACAAATCCGTTTTCTCTACCGCAGCAAATCTCGCTTCAATTGCATCAGCATGCTTTTCGCGCAACGACTCCCCCTCTACTCGTACTGAGGAGAAATCGGTAAAAATTCCGCCCGACTCCAAATCAGACGGCATACAAACCACTTTAACTACCGTTTTACAGTCGGATTGTACTTTTTTAAACTTTTTCAATAGAAAGGCATTGCCAACAAAAAGAACTTTTGAACCACTATCATTTAATATGTAGGCGGTTTCCTCGTGGGTTAGTGTAGGATATATGGATACGTTGATCAGCCCCAACTTTTGTAGCGTCTGATCAATAAAGTAATATTCAGGGCAGTTGTCCAATACCATCGCCACGCGATCGCCTTTTTCCAACCCCATTTCCATCAGCCAAGAGCCAATTTGTGCCACAGCGTCTAACACATCTTGGTAGGTATATTTTTCCCATACCCCCTTTTCTTTGGCGAACATCACCGGATGATCCAATGAATGAATCTTGGTGGCTGCGTTTACATAAAAATCGTGAAGAGATTTAAAATCCGGTTCCGGCTTTTGTATTTCTAGAGACATAAAATCTTTGCTTTCTTACGTTAAAAAGCAAATATGTCCGAAAATTGTGTGATTCCCAAGCAGTTTGGAAAATTCACAACGATAAATAAACGTAAAGTAAAATTCGCTTTAAACGGCTTCCGCTTCTACGGCCACAACCTCGGGCACCATGCGTTTCAGCAAGTTTTCAATGCCCGCTTTTAATGTCATGGTACTGCTCGGACAACCACTGCAACTGCCCTTCATCTGAACGGTCACTACCCCATCCACAAAACTCTTAAAATCAATGGCACCGCCATCCATTTCAACAGCAGGTCTTACGTGATCCTCAAGCAGCTGACGAATCTTACGCTCAATCTCCGTCTCTTGCTCGGGGGTTAACTGCGCCTTAGGGGCCACGATCTCTTTGCCTTGCTCAATCCATTCGGTGAAAAAATTGCGCAAATCAGGAATCAAATCAAACCACTCGTAGTCCTCGTTCTTGGTGATACTCACAAAGTTGTTCATGATAAACACCCCTTTCACGAATGGCATCTCAAACAACGCCTTTACCAAAGCTCCACCCTCTTCCGCTTTTTCTGCGTTTCTAAAGTCGGCACTGTCGTTTGGAAGCAACATTTTGTTGGCAACAAACTTCATGCTTTCTGGGTTGGGCGTGGCTTCCGCGTAAATGGTAACGATGTCGTTCAAGCTTTTTTCCATGACACCACAAAATTAACGAAACTTTCACCGAATTTCCCACCTTATTTAGATTGTTTCTAAAAGAAATTTGAATCGCATTGCTCATCTTTGTAGACCCACCTCGCCCCATTATCAGACAACCATGAGCAAAGCAAAAACCACCTTTTTCTGCAAATCTTGCGGATTTGAGAGTCCCAAATGGATCGGCAAATGTCCGGGCTGCAGCGGGTGGAATACGTTTATCGAAGAAATTAAACCCACCAAACAAACTACGGCATGGAAGAAAAGCGGTCGCAAAATCGCCGAACCCAAAGCCATGAGGTCCATCGAAGCCAGTGAATCGGAAAGACTGATTCTGCCCGATGAAGAACTCAACTTGGTCTTGGGTGGTGGACTTGTCCCCGGCGCAGTGGTCTTGTTGGGCGGTGAACCCGGTATCGGGAAGAGCACTTTGCTGTTGCAAATCGCCTTACAAACCCAGGCCAGAACCCTCTACGTTTCGGGCGAGGAAAGCGAGACACAAATCAAATTGCGCGCAGAACGGTTGGGATTGGGAAACAGCGATTGCGAGGTACTGACAGAAACCCTGCTTGAAAACATCAAAGCGGTGCTCGACAAAGACACGCCCGAATTGCTCATCATTGATTCCATCCAAACTTTGTATAGTGATATGTTGGACGCTACACCGGGAAGTGTTTCCCAAATCAGGGAATGTGCAGGACAGTTGCTCCAATTTGCGAAGGAACAGGATGTGCCGGTGTTTCTGGTGGGACATATCACCAAAGACGGCAACTTGGCCGGTCCAAAAATCCTGGAACACATGGTGGATACCGTATTGCAATTCGAGGGCGATCGACACCATGCCTATCGCATCATACGAACCTTGAAAAATCGCTTTGGAAGCACCCAAGAATTGGGCATTTACGAAATGCATGGCGGAGGTCTGAAAGGGGTAAAAAATCCGTCAGAAATTTGGCTTGCTCAGCGTGAAGAGGTACTCTCCGGCATCGGCATCGCCGCGGTGCTAGAGGGTGTTCGTCCGCTCCTGTTAGAAACCCAAGCCCTCGTGAGTACGGCCGTTTACGGTACACCCCAGCGTTCTGCTACAGGCTACGATTTGCGCAGACTCAACATGCTATTGGCTGTGCTGGAAAAGCGCTGTGGGTTCAAACTCGGACAACAAGATGTCTTTGTCAATTTGGCGGGAGGATTGCGCCTCGAAGACCCCGCGTTGGATTTGGGATTGATGGCAGCCATTATGAGCAGTTTTTATTCTGAGCCCCTGCCAACCAAGTGTGTTTTCTCAGCCGAAGTAGGACTGAGCGGCGAAGTAAGGGCCGTTCAACGCGTGGAACAACGCATCGCCGAAGCCGAAAAACTGGGATTTACCGATATCGTCATCTCAAAATACAACAAGTTCAACCAAGAACACAGCGGCAAAATCAAAGTGCATAGTTTTGGTCGGATCGACGAGGTATTCAGCTGGTTATTCGGATAAACCGGCGCTCAAACACATCCTACGCCTAGGCACTCATCCACTTTTCGCGGACAAAGCTCTTGGCCAACAAGGCAATTTTCTGAGAATTGGGGATGCGTACACGACTTTCCAAAATGTCTACCGCCGTGGTGCGCTCAATTTTCTCCAACAATTTCAAGTAGTAGATATAGGCTGTATAAACACCCAACCTGCATCCTACGGGGAGCATCACAATGCCTTTGTACGCGTGGGCGAAATCTTTTTTCACGTCTTGGATGATGTTGTACTTATCCTCATCCGTAAAGTGATTAAAATCCACCCCAGGGAAGTATACGCGACCTCTTTCATCCACATCAGAACGGATGTCGCGCAAGAAATTCACCTTTTGAAATGCCGCGCCCAAACTCCTGGCATAGGGCACCAAATGATTGTATTGGGTTTCATCGCCATTGCAAAAAACCTTCAAACACATCAACCCCACCACTTCCGCGCTACCGTAAATATATTCGGAATAACTCTCCGCGTTGTGGGCGCTGGTATCCAAATCCTCCTCCATGGAATTGAAAAAGGGTTCAATCAAATTCTTGCCGATACCAAACTGATTTGCGGCCAGTTGAAACGCATGCAATACTGGATTGGTGCTAATACCCTCTTCGATGGCTTGATAGGTCTGCGCCTTAAAATCAGCCAACATCCTCTCTTTGTTGTAACCGTGAAATGTGTCCACAATTTCATCAGCCACCCGCACCAAACCATAGATGGAAAACACCGCCCACCGGCTATCTTTTGAAAGCAAGCGAATCCCCAAAGAGAAGCTGGTGCTGTAGTTCAGCGCCAACTTACGACTCATGGCGATCGACGTATCATCAAATAGTTTAATGCTCATTTACAATCCTTTCTGTTACCAAGCGCGAGCCGATGACCACTATGGGCAAACCCGTACCAGGGTGGGTGCTGGCACCAACATAATAGACGTTGTTGAGTTTTTCGTCCTTGTTGGCTGGCCTCAACGCGCCAATTTGATTCAAACCGTGCGCGAGTCCCAATCCACTGCCCTTGTACAAGTTGAACATCTTCTGCCACTCGTTGGGTGTATAAACAACTTTTGTAAGGATATTGTTTTTGATATCGAATTTCACACGTTGTCCGAGATCTTCGATGATTTCGTCCACCAGCTTGTTGGCATCGCTCCAGTCAGGCTTTACGCGCAAGTCGGGGACGGGACACAAAATAAACAAGTTTTCACAGCCTTCGGGCGCGCAATCCGGGTTGCTTTTGCTGGCCACATTGACGTAATAATAGGGTTTTTCTGGGGCTACGGTGCTTCTAAAAATGGTATCGGCATAGCCACGGAAATTATCACCCAAGAAATAGTTGTGGTGGTGGATGCCCGGTATGGTCCCTTTCACACCCAAATAGATGGTGAATGGCGCCAAAGTCCACTCCATTTTATCGAGTTTTTCTTCACGATACTTGGCACGATTCAAGAATTTACCACGGAACCAAGCCGCATCGGCGTTGACAACAAATAAATCAGCCCGATACACCTGTCCGCTGGAATCCGTCACTGAAACCATTTTTCCGCCGCTGTGCTGCACCGACGTGATTTCTGTGTTGTAAATCATCTTCACGCCCTTTTTCTCGAGCAATCCCATGATGCCTTCCACAATCTTGTACATTCCGCCTTTCACATTCCAATATCCATCGTGTTCCAATTCCGTATAATTCAGCAGATTGTACACACTAGGAGTATTGAACGGCGTTGCGCCCAAGAAGAAAGCCACCAAAGAAAAGATGATTTTCACTTCTTCACTTTCAAAATGTCGCTCCAACTCCGCCCAAAACGTTCGGAACATCTTCGGCAAATGCTTCAACGGCACGGTGGCCATGCTCAACGCATAGGAAACGATGTTGTCGAAATTGCGCTTGATGATCTTGTATTCCGTATCATGAAAAATTTCTTTGGCCCCTTTGAGGTATCCGCGGACTTTGGTTTCAAAATCACTTTCGATGCCGTCAAACTCTTTGGCCAATCGATCGAGGTCCTTGTAAATTTGAAACACGCGATCGCTGCCAGCCATGTTCACGGTGTACAGCGGATTCAATTCATTCAACTCAAACGGAATGGGCTCTCCAATGGAGTCGAACAACTCCTTGAATTCGTAACTCATCGAAAAGAAAGAGGGACCCACATCAAACGTAAATCCATCTTGCTTTAATAAATGAAGTCGGCCTCCCGGAATGGGCTGCTTTTCAATCATGGTTACCTGGTAACCCTTATAACTCAATCGCAAGGCCGTTGACAAGCCACCCAACCCCGCACCTACTACTATTACTGATTTAGTCACGACCGTATTTCTTTAAATATCTTTTGGGAACAAACAAAAATCCAAAGGCCTCTGCACCTTCCTTGGTATGCACTTCATGGTGCAGATGGTGGGTTCTGCGCATCGCTTTGAAATAGCGTGAGCGTGCAGCACGCAACCACTTGACACGTTGATGCACAAATACATCGTGGACCAAAAAATACGCCAACCCGTAGAGGGCTATGCCCAATCCAGCGAAGAAACGCCAGTCGTAATCGGCCGCCCCCAAGATGATCAACCACGCCGATGGAATTGCAAACATGAAACCAAACAAATCATTCAGTTCAAACGTACCTTTTCTGGGCTTGTGATGGCTCTCGTGCCAAAACCACATGAAGCCATGCATTACATATTTGTGGGAGAACCAAGCCACAAATTCCATGAAGAAAAAGAAGAGAAGGGTAATGAAAATATTATACATTTTGTGGAGTTACCCTTTATAAACATCGCAACATAGCAAAGGTTTTGTGTAACTATATCTTTTTTTCGATAAAAAAACTTCAACAAAAAAATTTGTGTAGGGCTCAAATTCTTAAACGAAGCGATAAAATATCATTGAAACCTCAGTAAATTGCGGCTTTAACAGACCACCTTTATCCCCTAATTCATCTTCATGCGTCAATCTCACGTTGCATTAAAATCTTTCAACACATTCGGTTTTGACGTTCATGCAGAGGAATACATCTCCATCGAGCAAGCCGAGCAGCTCTCAGCATTATTTGCGGAGGGGGCCTTCCAAAAAACACCATGGGGCATTTTGGGCGGGGGAAGCAATATTACTTTCACCCAAGATTTCCCGGGCTTATTACTTCACAATAAAATCCAAGGTCGCCGCATCATAACCCAAACTGAGGACCATGTGATTGTAGAATTTGGCGGCGGTGAAAATTGGCATGAAACGGTTCTTCACACGTTGGAAAACCAGTGGGGCGGTTTGGAAAACCTCAGCCTCATCCCCGGCACGGTTGGCGCTTGTCCCATCCAAAATATCGGTGCCTACGGGGTAGAAATCAAAGATTGCTTCCATTCATTGACGGCCTTTCACATCCCCAGTGGGGCGTTTCATACACTCACGAAGAAGGATTGTGCATTTGGATACCGAGATAGTGTTTTCAAACGCGAAAAAAAAGGCCAATATTTCATCACTGCCGTACAATTCCAGTTGAGTACCCATCCGCAAATTCGCACCCAATACGGCGACATTCAAGCCACCTTGGATGGATGGGGTATCAGTCAGCCCACCATACGCGATATTAGCAATGCGGTCATTCACATTCGACAAAGCAAACTCCCCAACCCCGCAGAAATTGGAAATTGCGGCAGTTTCTTTAAAAATCCCGTTGTCAAAAACGAGATGATTCCCGCACTTCTGGCTCAACACCCCGACCTTAAAACCTTCCCTGCATCAGAAGGTTTTACCAAAGTACCGGCAGGCTGGCTCATCGAAAAAGGCGGATGGAAGGGTTTTCGAAGAGGTAGCATCGGCGTTCACGCAAAACAAGCCCTGGTATTGGTCAACTACGGCGGCGGAACCGGTGCCGAAATCATCGCGTTAGCCAAAGAAATCCAAGCCGATATATTCCAAAAATTTGGCATCGAATTGGAAATGGAAGTCAACGCTTGGTAATTTCCTCAGCCGCTGCCATTGCCAAAAATTGCGTAAATTGCACGCAATGAAACGCCTTTCGGTTTTAGCATTTCTCTCACTCATTATCTGTGTAGCGCAAGCACAAACAGGTCCAACCGTCGACATCATTCGAAACCACAAAACGGCTTTGTCTCACGTCTTCGACCCGGCCACTGCCAGTGATGTTTTTCTGATCCCCATCGATGAAGCCGGCGAAATGCCCATGCCTACGGGTATCAACGAAACCTTGAGAAAGCAAATTGATGCGGCGAGAACGGCCAGACGGAATCAAAAAACCT
>JBANFU010000243.1:0-2940 GCA_037975865.1 Bacteroidota bacterium | reverse complement strand
ATTTCTTTTTGGAAGAATATTGGTTTGATACGCGAATCGAATTTGTGTTTGTTGGGTGATTTGATTGAGTACAACTAAGAAGTCTGTTCCATCATAATTGATGGTAATTCGTTTTGAGAGCGACTCGTTTTGCGCAAGTAGTTTTATCGGCGATGAAGCCAACAGAAAAAAGCACCATATTGCGAGTCTACGAATCAAGCGTCGTTAGTTTTGATCGGCGTATTTGAAGACTCTTTGTAACAATTCACTTGTTCGGTTTAAAGGGTCTTTTCGAATCGCATTTTCTTGTATTTCAATTTCTTGAAATAGGGCGAACATGGCTTTTTCTGTGACGTAGGATTCTAAATTGGGATTTACATCGGCGGTTAAACCCAGCAATTTTTTGTTTTTGTTAACGGTGTTAACGATGGGTGTCCAATGGTTATAGATGGCTACGGATTCTAGCGCAGATTTAATTTCTGGTTGGAAGGCTTGGGTGAGTTGAGAGGTGGTTGTTGATTTGAGGTATTGTGTTGCCGCACCTTGTCCGCCGGTAAGAATTTTCATCGCATCGGTAAAACTCATGTTGGAAATTGCGTTGCTAAAAATGGGGAGGGCTTGGTTCATTGCTTTCTCAGCGCCTGAATTCATGGCTTCGATGGTTTTGTCGAGTTCTTTGCCAATGGCAGCATTGAGGAGTGCATTGCTTCTAATTTTTTGCTCGAGGTTGCGAATTTCTTCGGGCAGGAGAATTTTATAAACGGCATTTTGAGCAAATCCACCGGGTTTCATGAGCCCTTCGGTTCCGGTAGTAACACCTTTTTTTAAAGCTTCTTTTAATCCTCGGCCGGCTTCGTCTTGGGAGAGGGGTTTGGATTCTGCCAATTTCGCGTTGATGTCCGCCACATTTGTTGGCAGAGAGACTGGGGGCAAAGCGATATTGCAGCCTGAAACCAGGGCGATTAGGAAGGTGGAAGCAACGATTTTAAATGCTTGCATTCTTCAAAGATAACGCGAAGGTTGATTATCTTTTTCAGTTTTCAGACAAGCATTTTCAGAATTAAATGATGAATTGTGCGATGGGGTTTACATCTTTGTAATATGGAAAGAATTTATCGGTGTGGGTTGTTGTTTTTGATGGTGGCTTTGTTTTCTTGTGGATCGGGAGAAGCGCAGAAATCAATATCCTTGGAGCCACAGGAGTTTGAGAAGCAGTTGGCTTTGGATGTGGAAGGCGTTTTATTGGATGTGAGGACATCTGGCGAGTTTGGGGAGCGACATTTGAAGGGGGCGGTGAATATTGACGTGAGAGAATCGGATTTTAATAGTAGGGTTGCAAAGATGGATAAGTCGGGGTCGGTTTATGTGTATTGTTTGAGCGGCGGCCGCAGCGCGGCCGCCGCTCAAACCCTGACCGACATGGGCTTTACAAAGGTCTATGAGATGAATGGGGGTATTAGTCGTTGGATTGCCGAAAACCATCCCGTGGAGGTTGGAAATTTCAACCCAAATCAGGGGATGTCGTTCACAGAGTTGCAATCGTTGATCCAAGCGGCGAAGGATTCTGTTGTTTTGGTGGATTTTAATGCCGCTTGGTGTGCCCCTTGTAAAAAAATGAAGGCGTTTATGCCAAATCTTATTCAAGATTGCAACGGAAAATTGAAGGTGATCTATGTTGATTACGACCACAATCCGCAGTTGGTTTCAGCAATGAAAGTAGCCTCTGTGCCGGCCTTGATGCTATTTAGCAACGGCAATGAAACCAAACGATTCTCGGGCTTTGTGCCCCAGGCAGATTTGAAATCGTCCATTTTGCCATTATTGAAGCCCTAAATTTGGCTGCAAAACGCCATCTTTGAAACTTAGAATAAAATAACATTGTATGTACGAATTTCACGGGAATAAGCAGCGCTACTTCGACATGACACATCAAGTGACGGTGGGTCATATCATTCCATTTTTACAGAGCAATTGGACGTTCCCATCAGACATGACGGTTTTGGAAATTGGTTGTGGCGAAGCAGGTGTCCTGAAAGCTTTCACCGATTTGGGTTACCGTTGTACGGGAATTGAGTTGGAGGAAAACCGACTAGAATTTGCTAGGGAATTCATGAAGGCGGAACTGGATAAAGGGGTGGTTCAATTTCTCAATAAGGACATCTATGATGTAATTCCTGAAACGGATTTGGGTACCCGATTTGATTTGATCATCCTCAAGGACGTGATTGAACATATTCCTGACCAGGCGCGATTTATGCCTCAACTAGAACGTTTTTTGAAACCCGGAGGGAAAGTGTTTTTTGCTTTTCCACCTTGGCAAATGCCCTATGGCGGTCACCAACAAGTTCTGCCACAAAAGTGGGCTTCTAAATTGCCTTACTATCACTTGCTACCGGGCAAACTGTATCCATTGATGCTGAAACTGTTGGGTGTTAAGCCAAACGGCATCAAAACCATGGAGGAAATTAGAAGTACGGGTATTTCAATTGAGCGTTTTTTGAAAATTTGTAAAGCGTGTAGATTGTCTGTTTGTGGCAATAAATTCTACTTATTCAATCCAATATATCAATACAAGTTTGGCATCAAACCTAGAACGCAAAGCCCCATATTTGCTAGTATTCCGTGGTTGAGAAATTATATCACGATGGGGGTTTATTACTTGGTTGAAAAATCAAATTAATCTTTAAAATCAAGCCGTTTTTGAATTTTCGACATCGTCTTGATGTCTAACAATAGGAAAACCAATGTTTAGGGCTTAAATTTGCTATTAAACTGCATTCATGAAACGCTTTAAAACAACTTTGGTCGTCTTGATTGCTTTGGGGTCTTTTGCAGCTGCATCAGCCCAAGCAAAGAAAAGATTTAAAGGAAAACCCATTGAAGCGGGTATCACCTTTGGTGGCTCTAACTATATGGGCGATTTGTCTAGAGGTGTTGCAACAAACGAAACGCATATGATGG
>JBANFU010000251.1:0-4573 GCA_037975865.1 Bacteroidota bacterium | reverse complement strand
GGCAACTGGTATCCCAGTCGCTCTACCAAAGCCAGCACCGATGTATTGGTGGTAGACTTGGGTACAGGAAGTACCCGCAAAGCCAGCACCATTGACATGAGTGGTGTAAATGATTCCGTGTCTCAGTTTTTGGTTAAAACCCTGAACTTGGTCAATTTTAAAAACACCACCAATGGTACATTCATTGTGGGTGAAAGCACCTCCAAATCAGGCGATGATTTTTTCGTAGATACCCTATCCATCATCCGCAAAACGGGCTCTTCCAATCTTACCATTCGCGCCAAATCTGGCAACATGGTCAACGTGGATGGACAAGTGCATGTGGTGGCGGGCAACCTCAATTTCAATGGTCCTGCAACGCACATGTTTGCGGGCAATATCAACATGGTGGGTGGTACCTTGGATTTTTCTCCGCTGTCTGGCAGTCGTACCCTATACCTGAACGGCAAAGCCCAAACCCTGTCGGGCACAGGCGGCACCTTGACATTTGGTAATAACACCCCAATAACCACCGGATCTTCGCGTCGCTGCACCCTTACATTGAGCAGACCCGTATACATTTACAATGTACTTACCCTGCGCGACAGTAGCGTCATCACTTCCACCGGGGGTCCCGGCAGTTCACCCACGGCAGCGCAGTGGAACAGTTGGGTTCCAAATTTGCAATTCAAAGCCAACAGCAGTGGCTATGGAAAATTGGCCACAGTGCCAAGCACGTCTACGGTTACCGGAGATTGCTTGTTTGAAATTTATTGCAACACCACCCGTTCTTGGCGCAGTTTCGGCATCCCGCTGAAAAATGGAGTCAACTTGAGTCAATTTTCTGACAACATTGATATCACCGGCAGCAAATCTGGCAACAACTTGGATTCTTTTAGTACTTGCAGCAATTGTAAGTCATCGGCCTACCGTTGGGTAGAATCGAGCCAAGGCTGGTCTGCCATTGCCTCTAGTAGCACGGCCACCAACATCGCCCTGGGCAAAGGGGCCTACATTTTCTACCGCGGTACCCGCAGCAACGGATTGGGTGATAGCACCGTATCGGCCAACAACCAAACCATCGACTTCAAGGGCCAGCTCAACGTGGGAAGCACCACGGTAAATTTGGACTACAATGGCTCCAGTGCCAGCACCACCTTGCGTGGGTATAACTTGGTGGGCAACCCCTACCCCTGCGCCGTGGATTTGAAAAACGTATTCTCAAACAGTACCAACATCAAAAAACGGGCTGTGGTCTACGATGCCATCGCCAAAACCTACAATGTGTGGGACAGTACAGGCAGCAGTTTATCGCGCAGTGGAAGCAGCAACTTTACTTCAGGATCGCAAAATCGTTCTCGTATTGTAGAGGCGGGTGCCGCTGTATTCTTAATCGCTACAGGCAGTGGTGCATCGGCCAGCTTTAGTGAATCAGACAAAACTACCACCCAATCTTCGGTGACCGGTCATTTTAAAGAAACGCCCAAGGCGTTGGCTTGCAACACATTGAATTTGCGTTTGCAGTATGTGAACGACACACATCCTGAGTCGGACAACGCCATCATGGTCTGGAATGAAACGGCCTCGGACGTATCTGAAAAACTAGACGGGTACGATGTAGAGAAATTCTATGCTGGCTATTTGGGCGTGGGTACGGTTGCCAATGACGGAAAATGGATGAGTATCGACAAACGCGGGGCATTGCCATGGGTAAACCATACATATACCACGGAGGTGAAAGTGGCGGTTCCAGAAGCCAGCGAATACAAACTGTCCTGGCAGGGCTGTGCCGCAGCTTCTCAGCAGTACAAAGTGTATTTAATCGACAAAGCATTGCAGAAAATGGTGCCTTTGTCCGCGCAACAACCCTATGTATTTACGGCGGACAAGAGTGTCTCCAATACGGCACGCTTCGCCATCCAAATGGAAGAAATAGCGATCGCAGAAATAGAGAACGGAACCGAAACGGGATTGGGCGGAACCCAACAAGAGGAGGCATTGGGTAGTAAAACCATCACCCGGAGTGGATTTGCGCTTTTCCCCAACCCCAGTGCGGACGGAAAATTCCAGGTGGCCGTGTCCGAAGGCGAGCAATTGCTGGGTTGGCGTGTCATGAATGCGTTGGGACAGGTTGTGGCCGAACATCAGGGTCCATCCACAAACCCATCCATCGAATTACCCGCTCATTGCAACAAAGGCAGTTATTGGATAGAGTTAATCGGCATCCACAACAGCAAAACCATCAGAGTACAATTTCAATAAGTAAACAATCGTGAATTTTATAACATATGTCCGTAAGGGCGGGGAGGCCATTGTGTCCAATCCCCAAATTTGGTTGGTCGTTTTGTCGCTCTTGTCAGCGGCGCCTGTATTTGGTCAGGGTCTCCCAGGTGGTGACCCCGATGTACCGGTGGACGGTGGCATAGTGACGGTGGTTGGGGGTGCCATTTATTATGGCATGCGACAATTGCGCAAAGGAACGGATCGCTCTAAATCCTAAGTCAGGCCTATATTTGGGTCGGTGAATTTCAATCTCCAGCAACACTGGCAGTCTATCAATGGACAGCAACGCCGATTTTTAATGGGTGTGGGGCTGTCTATGCTGTTGTGGTTGAGCTTGGATGCGCTATTTCCGTTGGATGGATGGCTCACCGAATGGGTGTCGAGAGGCGGACGTTGGTGGATATCGCTATTATCGTCGGAAAATCCCGGCGTGTATTGCTTATCGGAAGGTGGCGCTTGGCAGTTGCGCGGCGAAGGGGCGAAGATGGCCATATCACACAGCTGCAATGGCAAGGCCATTTTGTTTTTATTCAATGCATTTATATGGGCCATGCCGGGCGTAGGAATGGCTCGTAGAGTGGGATTCTCACTCTTAGGCACGGGCAGTTTGATGCTGGCCAACATGTTGCGGGTGGCTGCGTTGTATTGTATTTATCGTTACCTACCGGGTTGGTTTGGCTTCTTTCATCACAGTGTGTTTCAGCTCACCTTGTATGGATTGGTCTTGGGTGGATGGATTCTGTTTTTGCGAAAAACCCCCAGTAATTCAAGCACATGAAGCACGGAAAATTGTTGGGATACTGGCTCTGTGTAGGTCTCATACTCATGGGTCAGGAGCAATTGCAACGTTGGGGCATTGATCCAAAGACCGGACATTGGCGATCTTTTTTGGCGCACAATTGGATGCGATTCGCCCTAAGAGAGGTCATTGTATACGCACAACTGTGGGTGGGTTACTTGCTGTTGCGGGCGCGTTATGCCGAAGTCGCTTCCTTGAGAAACATGTTTGTTATCACCACCGTGGGTTTGGATGTTTTATTTTTGGTTGTGGCCGCGATTCGCAGCAACTATCCCGAGTTTCAACCCCTGATTCGCACATACAACCAGCTGAATTACAGTTTGGGCAGCGGCGTGTTGGTGGTATTTTTCTATGGTTTGGGGCTGGTCAAGTTTTCAAGCCAAGCCTCAAATTCGTCATCGTAAAGGGCATAGCACCCATCAATTTGGTAAGAAATCAGTGATTGGGCGAGCTTGCGCAGGGGTGATTTTGTGTTGCTCGTACCCTGGATAACGGAGGGATTGATGGCAACGGTTGCGCCTTTGTTGATCCAGCGTTGATAGGCTTCCAAGGTATTGCGTTCGTGCAACAACTCCATGCCCACAAACGTGGGTTGATATCCCCGTGTGATGATATCCCAAGGCAATTTGCGTAGTTTGATGAGGTCCCAACTGCTGTTTAGTTCCAAATACAACGGCTGACTGCCTTTGGTGGGGGGCAGCTCCGACAACCAGGCTTGTATTTGTGCGGAGGAGTTAAAATACAGGCAATGGGAGGACCATGTCTCTGGCGGCATGGCCATCACATCGGAATACAAAGTCCGTTGCAAGGGCTTTACCTGGGTAAACAAGGGGAGCTTAGACAGACGGGTTAGCGTACTATCAGACGGTGAGCTGCCAGATCGGATGATGAACAAGAGCTCTTGATCGGGGTACGTAAATTCCTCACGCTGGGCGCGGCCTAGCGATAATAAATTGACGAAAGATTGCAAGAATCGGTTCATAATCAGCAAGATCTGCTTCAACAAACATAAACGCTTTTGTCACGGAACCCTCATCCAACTTTTATAAATGATGTTATTTGTTTGTCAAATTATTCAATTTTTTACCAACACCCACATTGTTTGAGTCAATGAACGAAGCATTGAATCAACCGCCTATTTGCAACTTCGTGATGTAAAAAACACGTCGTTTTCCGCTGTTGCTATTCTTGATGGTCTGGAATCCGTAGGCCACAAAATTGGGTCCATACCAATGCCTCAAGGTAGCCGTAGACTGCCTCACGCGCTCATTTTCATCCCCGGTTCCGATCACTTCACTTTGTCGCTGCGCGATTTCTGTACCGGCATGACTAAACGTCTTACTTACGATGTACCGGTCCGTGGCATAGCTCAAGGTAATTTGTCCGGGCACCGAAACATTTAGCGATACATTCTGTACCACATACATCGGCAAATCCACCAAGTGCATGGCCAAACATTGGTCCATCACCCGTTTCCCTGAGGCATCAAATTTCACCAAAATAGAATGGGTA
>JBANFU010000186.1:0-3026 GCA_037975865.1 Bacteroidota bacterium | reverse complement strand
ACCTGCCAGATACGTTGGGCATGGACCGATATGTCTCCGCGCTGATGGCAAAAATGACGTTAGAGGAAAAAATCGGACAGCTCAACCTACCCACCGTAGGATTCGATGTCACCGGCCCCGTATTGTCCAAAGATGTGGAAGGCAAAATCCAAAAAGGCTTGGTCGGCGGCGTATTCAACACCTTCACGCCCGTGGCTGTGCGCAAATTGCAAGATAAAGCCCTCAAAGAAACCCGACTCGGCATCCCGCTGTTGTTTGGGTTTGATGTGATACACGGACATCGCACCATTTTCCCCATCCCCTTGGGTTTGAGCTGTACGTGGAACATGCAATTGATACAAAATACCGCCGCGATTGCCGCCGCAGAATCAACCGCCGATGGTCTGAACTGGACTTTCTCGCCGATGGTGGACATCGCCCGGGATCCACGATGGGGACGGGTAAGCGAAGGCGCGGGAGAAGACCCCTATCTCGGTTCTGCCGTGGGTGTGGCGATGGTCAAAGGTTACCAAGGCGCCATTCACAACACGCTCAATCAGCCCAACCACCTGCTGGCTTGTGTGAAACATTTTGGACTCTATGGCGCGGCCGAAGCCGGTCGGGACTATAACACCGTAGACATGAGCTTGTACAAAATGTACAACGATTACTTCCCTCCCTATCGGGCCTGCGTGAACGAAGGTGTAGGGTCGGCTATGGCATCGTTCAACGACATCAATGGCATGCCCGCCACCTGCAATCGCTGGTTATTGACTGATGTATTGCGCAAAGAATGGGGCTTTAACGGCATGGTTTGCACGGATTATACCGGGATCGCTGAGCTCATCAACCACGGCATGGGCGACGAGTCTACCGTGGCAAAACGATCACTGAATGCGGGATCAGACATGGACATGGTTTCTGAATTGTTCTTAAACAAACTGCCAGAACTTGTAAAACAAGGCATCGTGCCAGTTTCGGAAGTGGACATGGCCTGCAGACGAATTTTAAATGCCAAATACCGCCTGGGATTGTTTACAGATCCTTACCGTGGCGTGAGTGACGCTGCACCCGCGAAAGTGCATTTGTCGAACGAGCACCGCGCCATCGCCTATCAAGCCGCCGTGGAGTCGTTTGTTTTGTTACAGAACGATTGGGTGATGGAAGAAGCCAAAGCGGGCCAATACTTACAAACCGCCAAGGGCTCTGACCAAACGGTGTTACCGTTGTCGCCCAATGCCAACATCGCGTGGATCGGGCCATACATTAAAGACAAGCGAAACCTCATTGGCAACTGGAGTGGCGCCGGCGATTACAAGCAGGCCATCAGTTTGTGGGAAGCCTTGCACGCCGGAAAAAAATGGGATGGACAGCCCCTCAACGACTGGGAACAGCGGGGCTGGGACAACGAAAACAATTATGCGTTGGGGTGCAATGCCCTGGAAGACGAAGCGTTGATCGCCCGGTTGAACGAGCATGGCGGCATGATTGAAAAGTCTACAAAATCACCCCAGACACTGATCGATGAAGCGGTGGCTCTGGCAAAAACCAAAGATGTGGTGGTGGTGTATTTGGGTGAAACCTTCGGCATGAGTGGTGAGGCGGCCAGTCGCAGCAACATTCAATTGCCTGAAAATCAGAAAGCGTTGTTGCGCGCGCTGGCCGCAACCGGCAAACCCATCGTTTTGTTGTTGATGAATGGTCGTCCTTTGGATTTGAGCGAAGAAACAAATTTGGCCTCCTCCATTTTGGTGACTTGGTTCCCCGGCACACAGGCGGGATTGGCGGTGCGGGATGTGTTGTTTGGCAAGGTATCCCCCAGCGGAAAATTGACGATGACATTTCCAAGATCGGTTGGACAAGTGCCGATCTACTACAACGCGAAAAATACGGGCAGACCGTTTGATGAGAAACAGAAATACACTTCCAAATACTTGGATATCCAGAACACGCCTTTGTTTGCTTTCGGACATGGGTTGAGTTACGGCAGGACGGCTTTGGGATTCGCCGGGGTTAGCGCGAAGAGCGATACCCTGGTTTTGGACACAAGAACGGCAAACGCCCAAGTGGAATTCGAGGTTGCGGTGTTACATGCGGGGGGACAATCTCACAGCGAAACGATTCAGTTGTACACGCATCAACGCAGCGCTACGTTTACCCGTCCTTTGAAGGAGTTGAAGCGCTTTCAAAAGATAGCGGTGAATGTGGAGGACGACCTACACGCAACGGAGCACAAGGCGGTGACTTTCACGCTGGGGGCCAACGATTTTACCTATTTCGATGCCGCAGGCAAACCCCTGTTGGAGCCCGGCTACTACGATGTTTGGATTGGCACTGCATCGGACAACCTACCTTTACATAAGGTGGTGAAGGTGGTGAAATAATCGGTTTAAATCAAACCATCCGCTGATTTGTTAGTAGGGGGTGAAGACAAAAATCTGTGCCCATTGCAAGGTTGAGCACACCACACTGTACCGCATCCAAGTGGTGAAAGGGAAAATCTGGATTTTCGTTTGTGAAACCTGCTGCCTCGCTGCCAAATCCAGTCCTCACTATCGTTACGGGGGCACCTGGCAGGGATATCGACATTGAGATATTTCGATTATCTTGCAGAAAATTAAAATCTAGCGAATGAGGAATGTACTAGTAATTTTCATGATATCCGTGGGCATTGGGTTTGTGAGTTTCGCACAAGCACAAACGGCAAATGCGATCGACAGCAGTCAAAACACATCGTCGATTAAAACGAAATTAGAACAACAGCATACAAGCATCGTCGCCCTACAAAAAAGCAATTTACAGGCATCAGAACAACTAATCAAAGCCGCCCGAGCGGAGTCGCGTAGCATTACTGTGGTATTGTTGGGCATCGGTGTGGGTTCTGTCGTTTATGCCATCACAGGCAATGTAAAATTAGCCAGTGTGATTTTTGGGGCTTCTTCGATTGTTTCCTTTGGAAATAGAATATCCGCCATTCATAAGTTCAAAGCAGCCGGCATTGAATTGTCTCAAGTGGGACAAATCGAAACGATTCAACCCAACCCCAG
>JBANFU010000158.1:0-16998 GCA_037975865.1 Bacteroidota bacterium | reverse complement strand
AGGGCCACGCGGAGAGGAAGTAGTAATCGTGGAATCGAAATTGGAGGTGGAAGAGTACGTACAATCCGCCAAAGCCTAAGAACAACCAGAGACTGAGTTTTTCAATGAGGGTAAGATTGCTGCGGAATTTGAGGATGGTGTAAAGCCAAATGCCGACGATACCCACCAAGCACCATGTGGGGTAAAGGGAGTCTTTCCAAGTGTTGAGGCTATATTCTGTGACTTGGATGAATTCACGGATGGATTTGCTGGGATTGATTTGTTGTAGGAAGTGGGTATTGTAGGTGCTGTTGGTGAGGTAGGAGGAATAGCGGTACCAGGCAGCGACGGGGATGAGGGGAATGAGCAGGGCGAGCCAGGGAACCTTGGGCAGTGTTATGGTTTGGGTTTCATCAAGAATTTGATAGGTGTTGTCGCTGGTTTGAATGACGTTTGAGCGATGTTTTCTTTTTTCAAAAAATAGGACTGCGATGATGGCGACATGAACGATCAGAAACGATACTTTGATGAGTCCAGTGAGGGTTATTAAGACGAGGTAGAGACGAAAATTTCTTTTGGGCTCGAGGTGAAATTGCCATTGAATCCAGTGGTAGAGTGCGGCGATGGACAGCGAGAGGGCCACGGGATCGGCGAGGAAGTTCCAGGTGTAGAATACGAATGTTGGAGAGAGGTAAAATATACCCAACAGGGCCAATTTGCTGGCGGTACGGGGTATGTAGAGAGATAGTAAGCGCCAGGCCGACCACATGCCATAGGTGACTGTGGCACCCACGAGTAGGCGGTAGATGATGGGTTTGAATCCAAAGAGTTTATACAGCAGGGCAACCAGATAGGGTATGATGGGAAACTCCATGCCCGCGACGCCTTCGGCGGCGCGGTTTTCCATTACCCTGGGCTCAAAAAAATTCATTGATTCGTGCCAAAAGTTCCATGCAACACAAGCCCGATCCGCTTGAGCCCCTTGGTGCATCCCGTAGACGGGCATATTCATAAAATCTAACCATCCCAAGGCCAACTGAATGAATATCCAGAACAGCCAAAAAGCGCGATCAGGGTGTCGTTGTTCCAAGATGTTAATGGTTGAGATGGTCTATGTTGGACTCTTTCACGATGTAGGTGGGCCTATTCTTTACGTTCTCACTCACTCGGCCCAAGTATTCGCCCAAAATGCCGATGCCCAATAACTGAACACCTCCCAAGAACAAAACGGAGATGTGTAGGGATGTCCATCCTACTTCGGTGTAGCCGAAAAACTTTTGATATAGACTGTATAGTATCAATAAAAATGCGATGCCTGAAACAGCGAATCCGAGTAGCGTGGCCATTTTTAGCGGCCAATTGCTAAAACTGGAAATACCATCGGTGGCAAATCGGATCATTTTGCTGTAGGTGAATTTTGTGCTACCGCCCATGCGTTCTTCACGGTCATATTCTACATAGGTGGCATTGAAACCAATCCAGGCGATCTGACCGCGGAGGTATTTGTGTCGCTCCGGCATGTTTTTCAGCACAAATTGTACTTTTTGGTGTATGAGTCTGAAATCACCGGTATCGATGGGGATGTTGATTTGGGTGATTTTGGCCAGCACGCGATAGAACACTTTGGCGGTGAATTTTTTCAACCACGATTCGCCTTTGCGTTTTTTGCGTTTTGCATAGACTACTTCAAAACCTTCTAACGATTTGTTGTAGAGGTCGGGAATCAGTTCAGGGGGATCTTGTCCGTCGCCATCCATGATGATGAGTCGTGTGCCTGAGGCATGCTCAATTCCAGCGGTAATGGCAATTTGGTGTCCGAAATTGCGCGAAAAATCGATGAATTTGATGGATGGGTTGGATTCCGAAAGTCCTTTGAGGATGCCCGCACTGGCATCGGTAGATCCATCGTTTATATAGATGATTTCATAGAAAACGCCCAGGTTGGTGAGCACCTGTTCGATACGGTTGTTGAGTGGAACCACGTTCATCTCTTCGTTGAAGATGGGCACGATGATGGACAGATCAACTTTTCCGTTGGACATTCAACAAAAATATGGAAATTGAATAAGTACCTTTGTGTAAATCACGAAAACAACAAAAAAATGCGAATGAGTTTCAAAATGGGATTATTGACGGTGGCTTTTGCGATGATTACATCGGTATCATGTCAGAACAAAGCGGAGGCTGGACATGACGAGCCAATCACTGTTCAATCTTTTGATGCGACCATCAAGGGGGATAAGCTGGTCATGGTAGATTTTTACACGACTTGGTGTGGCCCTTGTAAGAAAATGGCGCCGTTTGTTCAGCAGATTCGTGAAAATCGCAGCAAAGACGTCATTGTGTTGAAAGTGGATGCTGAAGCACAAGCAACGATTGCTGATCGTTATCGTTTGGAGGGATATCCCACGGTAATTTTCTTCAAGAATGGTCAGGTGATTGGCCGCGTATTGGGTTACCAATCTTACGAGAATTTAAGCGGTTTTGTGGACCGTTTCAAGTAAATCCCAAGCACCATTTAGCGCTTGCGGATGCAGTGATAGGGCGAGTTGCCGTGTTATGCTTTTTGGTTGAGGAAGAAGTGAAAGCTATCGCCTCTTAGGCCCAAACGCAGGGTTTCCAAGGGGATGATTTCATTGGGTGCGATATTGCCCAAGTTGACATTGCTTCCATAGAGTTGGATGAACCAAACTTGTTGTTCTTTTTTGGGTGCTTCCCAGATCACGCTATCTTGAGGGATTTTGCGGATGATTTCGGCCACCAATCCAGAGCGTACTTCACCGGTTCCGCGGAAGATGCCTACGGTTCCTGATTCTCTTGCTTCACCGATTACTTTCCATGCACCTGCACTCAGTTCAGTTTCCATTTGTTCTATCCACTCATAGGGAGGGATGATTTTTTCCGCGTCTTTGCTACCTACTTCGCTGAGTACGGTGTAGTTTTTCGACAGGGTTTGGATGTATTCGCATTTGGTATCATGGTTCATTTCCAAACTGCCATCACTCACTTCAACGTGGGTTAATCCCAATTTGTCTAACAAGCGCAAATAGTCATCGAATTGATTTCTTGCGATGTATGCTTCAAACAGGGTACCACCCAAATAAACGGGGATATTGACGCTTTGGTAAAGCTTGATTTTTTCTTGAATTTTGGGTGTAAAGTAGGAAGTGCCGAAGCCCAATTTGATGATATCGGTGTAGGCTTCACCATTTTCCAAGAAATTTTCTACTTCGCGCAAGCTCAATCCTTTATCCATCACCATGGTAAGGCCGGAGTTGCGGGGTTTTTTACTGCGATCGGGAAGTTGAGAGAGGTTAAAAAGCGCTTGGTTCATGATCCGGTTCTGGGTTGTGTAAATTTTGCTATGCAATTGAGTATGGCGGTTGCCTTTTTCAATTCTGGTGCGAAGGTAAACAATTGGATGTGTTCGTTGGCGTTGATTTCGAGTGCTTTTTCAAGAACGAAAATCGCGGCAGAGGCTTGTCCAGACAGGTAGCAGAGGGCTGCCAATCGGTAAAGGAGGCCACTGTGTTGCGGGTTGTTGAGCAAACCGGTTTCAATCACATCTAGGGCCTTGTCTGATTCTCCTACTTCGTACAGGGAGGTGCTGTAATCGAGCCAAACTTCGGGGTTGTTGGAATGTTCAATGGCAAGAGACTCGTAAAGGGCTTCCCATTTTTCTTGCATATTGGCACCGAAATAGGCACTGGCGAGAACCATTCCGTAGTCCGATTCAAAATGGTCTAGATCATAGGCTCGTTCCAAATAGGGGATGGCGGCGGAATAATTTTCTTCGTAATGCCAGGTCAATCCCATAGAATACCAACATTCAGCATCTTGGGGTTGGTTTTTCAGGATTTCTTTGTAGATGGAGCGACAGGTTTTCACATCGCCTTGTTCGTAATAGCTCCAGGCGAGCAGGCCTTCTACTTCTGCAAATGTTCTTTTTGGAAAACGAGCGGCAAGCTCTGTGTAGGTATTGATGAAGTCTTGGTAGTGCCCTAGTTCGTAAGTGCACTCAAGGAAGGTTACCCAAGCGTCGGCAAAATTCTCATTGATGGTTACGGCGAAGTCCAGGGCTTTCAAGGCTTGTTCGTGGTCGCCTTGCGCCATGTGCCCGGACCCCAACACATACCACGCCTCAGCGGAATAGGGGTCTTGGTCGATGATGCGTTGTATCATGGGAAGCAGCGCATCGATTAATCCGCCTTCTTCTGCTTTTTCAATGTACTTTTCCAAGATGACACTCACTTCGGCACCGGTGTCCAAGGCTTTTTCGAGCACGGGCATGGCGAGTTCGAACTGCCCGTGGAATAAGGAGATTTCCAAGAAATCTTCGAGCATGGCCTCCTCATCGCCCATGTTGGCAAGAACGGTAAGCAACTCGTCCATGGCTTTCTTTTTGTGTCCTTGTAGCGAAAATATCAGCGCTTGCATGAATCCCAATGCGGGTTCAAAGGGTGTGTATTGTAAAGCTTGTGAGACAATGTTTCGGGCTTTTGCCAGTTTCTGGTCGCGAATCAACCATTCGGCCATGTGCAGCGAGAAAATGGGCATATATGGAAACTGCTGTATGGCGGTTTCTAAAATGATTTTTATGTAAGTATCGGCACGGTACTGGCCGGTTTTTGCGGGAAACTGACTGGCGTAATAACGATATAATTCCAACCATTCACGGGCGGAAAATGTTTGACGTTGTTTGCTTTCGAAGTCGCGAACCAGGGCGTCTACATCGCCTTGGAAAACGTCTTCTTCTTCGTCGTCGTCCCAATCAGAGGAAAAGAAACTCATTGAGTCAAAATTACAATCATCGCTGCCGGAGAATGGGCCACAAGAGGGCTTGTTCTTCCCCAACTTTTACACATACTTTCAGGTATGGCGTGGCAATCCTCAATTTTATTGAAGAATTATCGATGGGCAGTGAGTAAATTGCGACACTGAAAATCGGGCAATTGGGTGTTTATAGGCAAACAATTCACGATAAAACGGTTACATAGTTATGTGGGCACCCATTGTTTTTGGATTATGAACGGGCTTTGTGATGAGCATTTCGCTGGGTGCGGTGTTTTTTTTATTGATACAGGCGGGTTTGGCCGGAGGATGGAGGAAGGGTTTGCCATTGGCATTGGGAGTTATTGTGGGCGACACGATCTACGTGGCTGTGGCCTTGCATTTTTCTGAGGCCATCACAGAATCGTTGGTCACCTACCGATCTGTGATTGCTTTGTGCGGGGCTTTGGTTTTTTGGATACTGGCCGTTACTCATTTGTTTCACCACCAAAAGGCAAAGAACAAGGGCTTGGATGAGCGATTGATGCAAATGAAGGACTGGCAACTGTGGTTGAAGTCATTTGCCATCAATGTCTTGAATCCGGTGAATATTGCGTGGTGGTTGAGTTTGTATAGCTTGCCGCCGGCTGCTGACTTTTCGTATTCAGGGAAATGGATTTTCGGAATTACTACGTTGGCCACGGTGTTGTGCACCGAATTGGGAGTGGCTTGGGGTGCTGGGAAGATTAAAAACTACCTGACCGAAGTGCGAATCCGACAAATAGACCTTTTCCTGGCGGTATTGTTTTTTGGGATGGGGATTTATTTGTTTACGGTCTGACACATTTCGGTGAGGACCGAGTTGGTGGATTTGGGGTGTAGGAAGGCGATGATTTTGCCATCAGCTCCGGGTTTGGGTTGTGTGTGAATGAGTTCGAAACCGCCATTGGCTTTTTCTTCTAGGGCATCGGCAAGGTTGTCTACTTCAAAGGCAAGGTGGTGAAGTCCCTCTCCTTTCTTTTCGATGAACTTGGCGATGGTGCTGCTTTCTTGGGTGGCTGCCAACAACTCGATTTTGACGTCGCCCACTTGAAAAAACGAGGTAATGACTTTTTCGCTCTCTACCTCTTCACGTTTGTAGGGTGACACGCCCAGGAGGCGAGTAAAAAGGGCTTCTGAGGCTTCTAGATTTGCTACGGCAATGCCAATGTGTTCGAGCTTGTTCATGGAAAAATTCACTACAAAGAACATTCTTTTGACAGAAAGTTGAAATACCGAAACAATCTGAAGTCATAAGCGTTAATTTTGCAGTTTAGAAACACTCTAAATAACCCCATAGATTATGTTGAAATTGCCCATATACCTTGATAACAACGCTACCACGCAGGTAGATCCACGTGTGTTTGAAGCGATGACTCCTTATTTTTTGGAGGCTTACGGAAATGCTGCTAGCAAGAGCCATCCTTTTGGTTGGAAGGCTGAGGAGGCTGTTGACTATGCCCGCGAACAGATTGCGCAGTTGATTGGCGGCAACGAGAAAGAGATTATTTTCACCAGCGGTGCTACCGAAAGCAACAATTTGGCGATCAAGGGAGTGTTTGAAATGTATGCGAGCAAAGGAAATCACATCATCACTTTGTCTACTGAGCACAAGGCGGTGTTGGATACCTGCAAACACTTGGAAAAATTGGGTGCTGAAGTGACTTATTTGTCGGTGGGTGGCGATGGTTTGGTGACGGTTGAAGCCATTGAGGCGGCGATCAAACCCAATACCATTTTGGTGACAGTGATGTACGGAAACAACGAGTTGGGTGTGTTGCAGCCCATTCGCGAGATTGGTGCATTGTGCAAGAGCAAAGGCGTGTTGTTTCACACGGATGCAACGCAGGCGGTGGGTAAAATACCTGTAGATGTGATGGCCGATCACATTGATTTGATGAGTTTTACCGCCCACAAAATGTATGGTCCCAAGGGCGTAGGTGCGCTGTATGTTCGTCGTAAAAACCCCCGCGTAAAAGTGACGGCACAAATGGATGGTGGTGGACACGAGCGCGGCATGCGCAGTGGAACACTGAATGTCCCCGGCATCGTAGGCTTTGGCAAGGCCTGTGAAATTGCGCGATTGGAGATGGCAGAAGAGGGCGAGCGTTTGCGCAAAATGCGTGATCGTTTGGAATCCGCTCTTTTGCAATTGGAGGAGAGTTATTTGAATGGAAACAAAGAACATCGATTGCCTCACACCAGCAACATAAGTTTCAAGTATGTGGAAGGTGAGGGATTGATGATGGGTATCAAGGATATTGCTGTATCAAGTGGTTCTGCCTGTACGTCGGCTTCTTTGGAGCCCAGTTACGTATTGAAGAGTTTGGGATTGGACGATGAGTTGGCTCACAGTTCGTTGCGTTTTGGTTTGGGTCGGTTTACCACGGATGAGGAAATCGATTATACCATTGAGTGTGTGGCTGGGGCGGTAAACAAACTGCGCGATATGAGTCCTTTGTGGGAGATGTTCAAAGAGGGCATCGACTTGAAAACCATTGAATGGAGCGAACATTGAGTCTTGTTTAGAATCTATCTAAATTGTAAATTTGTAAAAGAAAAAAGCCATGGCATATTCAGATAAAGTTGTTGATCATTACACCAATCCCAGAAACATTGGTACTTTGGACAAATCAAAAAACACAGTAGGTACTGGGTTGGTTGGTGCACCTGAGTGCGGCGATGTAATGCGTTTGCAAATTGAGGTGAACCAGGAAACAGGTATCATTGAGGATGCTAAATTCAAGACGTTTGGTTGTGGTTCTGCCATTGCCTCCTCTTCTTTGGCAACTGAGTGGTTGAAAGGGAAGTCCATTGATGAAGCTTTGAAAATTGACAACATGGAAATTGTGGAAGAGTTGGCGTTGCCTCCTGTAAAGATTCACTGTTCCGTATTGGCTGAAGACGCGATTCGCTCTGCCATCAATGATTATCGCGCCAAGAATGGTTTGGAGCCCATTGAGAGCGAAAAAACACACTTCTAAACGTTTGTTATGATTGCCCAAGGAAACGAAATCACGATCACTGAGAAAGCCTTAAACAAAGCTTACGATTTGATGCGGGAATCGAATATTTCCGCTGCGGATCATTTTTTACGCGTGGGTGTGAAAGGTGGGGGTTGTTCTGGTTTAACATACGAATTGGATTTCGACAATGAGGATAAGCCGGGCGATATGCAGTTTGGCGATGACCGATTGAAGATTGTCTGCGACATGAAGAGTTTTCTGTATTTGTGTGGCACAGAATTGGATTTTTCCGACGGCCTGAATGGCAAGGGATTCAACTTTATCAACCCCAATGCTTCGCGCACTTGCGGCTGTGGTGAGAGCTTCTCCATTTAATGGAAACGCTCACGATACACACCCCGTTCATCCAATTGAACCAAGCCCTGAAATTGATGGGTTGGGTTGAAAGTGGCGCCATGGCCAACGAGGTAATAGACCAAGGGTTGGTTTTTGTAAACCAAGTTCAAGAATTTAGACGGAGAAACAAACTCTATCCCGGTATGGTGATAGCGTTTGAGGGTCAAACGGCGACCATTGCGGCCGAATCAGCCGGGTGATTACACCACAACATTGATGATTCTTCCTTTTACAAGGATGAATTTTTTCAAGGGTTTTCCTTCCATCCATTTTACCACGAGCTCGTGACTAAGCACAGTGGCTTGGATATCGGCTTCACTTGCGTTTAATTCAAATTCAATTTGAGCGCGTGTTTTTCCGTTGATGCTGATGGGATAACTGAAAGAATTTTCCACCAAGTGACTGGCATCGTATTTGGGCCAAGAGGCGATGTGAATGCTGCTGGTATTTCCTAACTGGCTCCACAATTCTTCGGTGATATGTGGGGCAAAGGGCGCCATCAAAATCAATAAAGTCTCAAGCACTTCTTTTTTACGACATTTCAGTGTGCCCAACTCGTTGGTGGCCACCATGAAGGCGGAAACGGAGGTATTAAAACTCATCGATTCGATGTCTTCGGTGACTTTTTTGATGGTCTTGTGCAGGATTTTGAGTTCAGCCGCGGTGGGTGTCTCTTGGGTAACGGCCCACTGTTCTCCCTCGTAAAACAAACGCCAAAATTTACCGAAGAATCTGCTTACGCCCTCAATTCCGTGGGTGTTCCAGGGTTTTGAGTCGGTCAGAGGACCCAAGAACATTTCATACATTCTCAAGGTATCCGCACCGTATTGAGCACAAACGTCGTCGGGGTTTACCACATTACCCCAGCGCTTACTCATTTTTTGTCCGTCTTCACCCATAATCATCCCTTGATTCACCAAACGTTGAAAGGGTTCATCCCAGGTAATGTATCCCAAATCGTAGAGGAATTTTGTCCAGAAGCGACTGTACAACAGGTGTCCGGTAGCATGCTCGGAACCACCCACGTAAAGGTCTACTTGTTGCCAGTAGCTCAGGGCTTCTTTGGATGCGAGTTCTTGGGTGTTCTGTGGATCGGTATAACGGAGAAAATACCAGCTGCTTCCAGCCCATCCAGGCATGGTGTCGGTTTCTCTTTTTCCGTGGGGTGTATTGACCCATTGTGAAACGGCGGATAGTGGACTTTCTCCATTTCCGGTGGGTTTGTAACTTTCGACTTGAGGCAGTTCCACGGGCAATGGATTCACGAGTTGGGGAATTCCCTCTTCATTGTATACGATGGGAAAGGGTTCACCCCAGTAGCGCTGGCGTCCAAATCCGGCTTCGCGCAATTTGTAATTGACTTTGGCTTGACCCCATCCGGCCTTTTCAACTTTTTCTATGGCCGCACCGATGGCTTCTTTCACGGGAAGTCCATCGAGAAACCCGGAATTAAAACACACCCCATCTTTGGCACTGAAGGCTTCTTTGAGGGGAAGTTCTAATTCGCTGTTGACGGGTTTGATCACGGGAATGACGTTGAGATTGAACGTGGTAGCAAAGGCAAAGTCGCGTTCATCATGGGCGGGTACAGCCATGATTACACCCGTGCCGTAATTGGCGAGAACATAATCGCTGACCCAGACAGGAATGGGTTCACCGGTGAAAGGGTTAATGGCTTCCATGCCAGTAAATACGCCTGTTTTGGTGGTGTCGGCCATACGATCGATTTCGCTGCGATTTTTGGCTTTGTTGGCATAAGCTTGTACGGCAGGCCATTGGTCTTCGGAACAGAACTCCTGTAAATTTTCGAGTTCAGGCGCTACGACCATAAAGGTAGCACCAAAAATGGTATCGGGACGGGTAGTAAAAACCTTTAGGGTTTTGAGGGTGCCCCTTACTACAAAGTCGATTTCAGCCCCTTGGCTTTTTCCGATCCAGTTTCTTTGGATTTCTTTGATGGCATCGCTCCATTGAAGGGTGTTCAACCCGCTCAGCAATCGGTCGGCATAGGCCGTAATTCTGAGGCTCCATTGTTTCATTTTTTTGCGAACAACGGGGTATCCACCGCGCTCACTTAGGCCGTTAATGACTTCTTCATTGGCCAATACCGTTCCCATGGCTTCGCACCAATTGACGGTGGTTTCATCGATGAAGGCCAGGCGAAATTGATTGAGGATATTGTGTTGCTGAAGGGCCGACATTGCCTTCCATTCTTGGGGCGTAAAGGCCTCAATTTTACCGCCGTGGGCATGGAGTTGATCAGAGCCGTGATTTTCGAAGTGGGCGATCAAGTTGGAAATGGGCTCGGCTTTTTGACTTTGTTTGTTGTACCAGTGCTCAAAAAAGAGGGCAAATATCTGTTGGGTAAACTGATAGTAATTGGGGTCGCAGGTTTTAACTTGTCGGTCCCAATCGTAGGAGAAACCCATGATATTGAGTTGTTCGCGAAAGCGTTGAATGTTTTGCTCCGTGGTGACGGCTGGGTGTTGACCAGTTTGGATGGCATATTGTTCAGCGGGCAACCCAAAGGCATCATATCCCATGGGGTGCAGCACATTGAAACCGTTTAAGCGTTTGTAGCGGGCCACAATATCGCTGGCGATATAACCGAGGGGGTGTCCCACGTGCAACCCACTGCCCGAAGGGTATGGAAACATATCGAGCACATAGTATTTGGGTTTATTGGCATCAATGGAAACGCGGTACAATTGGGTATTTTCCCATTGTTTTTGCCATTTGTTTTCAATTTCGGTGAAGGAGTATTGTGCTGACATAAAGGTTGCGGGTGCGAAAATACAATAGATGGCGGTTTTTTAACGACCTTTGCGGTTCATGGCCGATAGCAATTTTATTGATTACGTGAAGATTTGCTGCCGAAGTGGTAGTGGAGGTCCGGGTAGCAGGCATTACAATCGCACAAAAATGAACCCCCGTGGAGGTCCAGATGGTGGTGATGGTGGTAAGGGTGGAGATATTGTATTGAAGGGAAACGCCCAACTTTGGACGTTGATTCACTTGAAGTACCGAAAGCATGTGATGGCCACGGATGGTATTGCTGGGAGTGAAAACCGCAGTTCTGGCGCCTACGGAGAATCCGTGGTGTTGGAAGTGCCATTGGGAACTGTTGCCAAGGATGCTGAAACCGGGGAAGTGTTGTTTGAAATTACAGAGGATGGTGAGCGCAAAGTATTGGTGCCGGGAGGAAGAGGTGGATTGGGCAACTGGCATTTTGCCAACAGTGTAAACCAAGCGCCACAGTATGCACAGCCAGGAGAACCGGGCATTGAGCGTTGGATCGTATTGGAGTTGAAGGTATTGGCGGATGTGGGATTGGTGGGTTTCCCCAATGCTGGAAAGAGCACCTTATTGAGTGTGATCTCGGCGGCCAAACCAGAAATCGCGGATTATCCATTTACCACGTTGGTGCCAAATTTGGGTGTGGTCAATTACCGCGACTACCGCAGCTTTATCGTGGCTGATATCCCGGGAATCATTGAGGGAGCGAGCGAGGGAAGGGGATTAGGTCATCGGTTTTTGCGTCACATTGAACGAAATGCGGCTTTGTTATTTTTGATACCGGCCGATAGTCCGGACCATAAACAAGAGTTTCTCACCTTGTTGAGTGAATTGGAGAAATTCAACCCTGAATTGGTGGTGAAACAGCGTGTGGTGGCGGTGAGCAAGGCGGATATGTTGGATGAAGAATTGAAGGAAGAAATCCGACAGCAACTCAAAGGGGCGGATGTATTGTTTTTCAGTTCAGTAACCGAGCAGGGAATTGCAGAATTGCTCGATGTTTTATGGAAAACGGTGTCGGCGGATGTCTAACAAAATTGGTGGGTAGTTTGTATTTTTGAAGATTATAGTAAAATCATAAACAGATTGTATGAAAAGAATAGTTGGATTGTTTGTATTGGGTGGTTTGATGTTGGGCTTTGCCAATGCTCAAGTAGAAAAACCAGCGAAAACGGGTGCCGCTGCCCCCTTCGTTTTCAGTATCGATAGGGAAAAAGTATACGCCGATGAGTTTGAGCGACAGTACTTAAAGAACATCAATTTGAAGGAAGACGCTGTGACTTCCAAAGACATTCGCAATTATTTGGATTTGTATATCAAGTTTAAATTGAAGGTACAGGATGCCAAGGATGCTGGTTTGGATACCGCCACAGCATACGTGCAAGAATTACAAATGTATCGCGATCAGTTGGCGCGCAATTATTTGTATGATCGGTCGGTAACTGATGCTTTGGTGAAAGAGGCTTACGATCGTTTGCAAAGTGAGGTGAAAGTATCGCACATTTTGATTTTGAGTTCTCCGGATGCTTCGGACGCGGATCAAAAAAAGGCGTTGGAGAAAATCGAGAACATACACCGCATGTTGATGCGCAATCCTACGGCCATTAATTTTGGGGATATCGCAAGAACCGAATCAGAAGATGTGGGCACCAAAAGTGCGGGAGGTGATTTGGGTTGGATGACCGCGTTGCAGGTAGTCTATGAATTTGAAAACCAGGCCTACAATACACCCGTGGGTGGTATTTCTCCTGTTTTCAAAACAGAGTTTGGGTATCACATTTTGATGGTGAACGACAAAAGACCCAATCGTGGCGATATCAAAGTGAACCACATTTTGGTCCGTGTGATGAACAAGGATGAGAGTTCAGATACTGAGGCACGCAAGAAGATCGACGAGATCGCTTTGAACATCAACAGTGCCAAAGAGACTTTTGAAAACATGGCGCGCACTTACAGTGAGGACTATAACAGTCGTTACAATGGCGGTGCCATGGATTACATCAACGTAACCCAGTTTGTGGGTGATATCGACCGTCAGTATTGGGCAGATCAAGCATTTTCACTGAAGAAAGACGGTGACATTACTGCCCCATTCCGCACCAATTATGGATGGCATCTGTTGCAACGTGTGAATGTACGTCCGTTGCGTTCTTTCGAGGACAAAGAGATGCGTTCTATCATCAAAATGGATGTACAGAAGAATCAGCGCTCTCAAATTTCGGTAGATTCTTTGGTGGTGAAAATCAAGCAAGAAAATGGATTTAAGTTAAATAACGTGGCGGTAGATGCCGTGGTTGGATACTTGGATAGCAATTTCATGAAAGGAAAGTTCGACGAGGCAAGTATGCCCGAGATGCACAAAGTAACCAAGATGGAAGGCAAGAAAAAGGTCACCACGGAATTCAATCTCCGCAAAATGGAGGTGTTCAAGTTGGGTGAGGACTCATACTCGGTGGCTGATTTGTTCACGCAGTTCACCTACAACAACAAACCCATCGTGGGTTCTAAAAAAGAGGGTGTTACACGCATGCTCAACGAATGGATTGACAAGACATGTGTGGAGTATCAAAATGACCATTTGGAGGAAAAATCTACCGAGTTCCGTGATATCTACCAGGAGTATAAAGAGGGCATTTTGATGTTTAATCGGATGCAGCAGTTGGTATGGGATAGGGCGAACAACGATACAGTTGGATTGAAAGAATATTTCGCGCAACACCAAAGCGAGTACAATTGGAACAACCGATTTGATGTGGGTGTGTACTTCTGTAACGATGCGAAAATGATGAAAACGGTGGCAAAGCAAGTGAAAAAGGGTATTTCAGCCGACAGCCTGCGTCGCGAGCATACCAAAAAGAACATTTTGGATTTTAGCTACCGGGCTGGAAAATTTGAATTGAGCGATACGTTCTTATTTTCTCCTTCTCCCATTTTGAACCAGTTGTTTGCAGATTTGTCTGCTGCGAAGCCCAAATACAACAAACCCGGCATCTACCAAGTGGGTCAAGTGGGTGATGACTTCGTGGTTGTCAAAGTGAATGCATTTTTGCCAGCGGGTCCCAAATCTTTGGATGAAACACGCGGACCTGTGGCATCGAAATACCAGGAGCAGTTGGAAAGGGAGTGGATTGAATCGTTGAAGAATCGATATGCTGTGACGGTGAATGAGTCGGTGGTAGAAGCCATCGAGGCAAAACTGGTCAATAAAAAATAAGGTGTTGAAATTTCAGAAGATGCGTGTCATTTTGGGTTTGATTTTTACCTTGATTGGGGGGTTTGCACAAGCCCAAATCAAGCAAAGCGGGCCTTATTTGCCACCGCAATACGTGGATGGTGTAGTGGCTGTTGTGGGTAGTAAAATCATATTGCAAAGTGATTTCGAGACGGAGAAAATGCAGTTGACCAAAGGGGCTACGCTGAAAGATTCTCAGGTATCGCATTGTAAACTGTTGGAAGACATGATCATTCAAAAACTGCTCTTGAATCAGGCAGAATTGGATAGTTTGGTGGTTCCAGAAGATCAGTTGGAAAGTGAAATCGACAATCGATTGCGATATTATCAACGTCAGGCCGGTAGCATGGCTGAGTTGGAAAAATATTTGGGCAAAACGGTGAATGAGTTCAAAGAGGATATCCGACCCAAAATGAAGGAGCAATTGCTTGCCAAGCAGATGTATGGGGAGATTACCAAGAACATTCGCATTTCTCCGCAAGAGGTGAAGTTGTATTATGACTCCATCCCGCAGGACAGTTTGCCTATAGTACCTACGGAGGTTGAGGTGGGACAGTTGATGATTGAGCCGCAGATCACCCAGGAAGCCAAAGATTTTGCCAAGATGCAGCTCGAGGACATTCGTGCCCGGGTAATGCGTGGTGAGAGTTTCGAAAAATTGGCCCGCGCTTACAGCATGGATCCAGGTTCAAAGAGCCAAGGGGGTATGTTGCCTGAATTTGGTCGGGGCGAGATGGTGCCTGCCTTTGAGCGGATGGCCTTTCGATTGAAGCCCGACAGTATCAGCCCGATTTTCGAGAGTGATTTTGGCTTTCACATCATGAAATTGGTAAAACGCAGGGGAGAACGCGTGGTGGCCATGCATATTTTGATTCGCGCGGAGAATACCACGGAAGATTTTAAAATCGCCAGTATGCGTGTTGACAGTGTGTATCAGTATTTGCAAGCCGGAAAAATCTCTTGGTGTGATGCGGTGAAAAAGTACGCTACGGAGGATAAATATAACCGTGATGCCAAAGGAAACTGTGGATTCATTTTAGACCCCATGACAGGGATGCAAAAGACCACTTTTGAATACCTGCCCAGTGATGTGAAGAAGACGGTAGACAATTTGAAGCCTGGTGAATTTAGTCAGCCCGAAATTATCACCACTCAAGACGGTCGGTCTGTATATCGCATCGTATACTTGAAATCCTTTGTGGCGCCGCATCAGGCCAACTTAATTCAAGATTACAGCCGTATCCAGATGGAGGCGGAGAATCGCAAGAAGCAAAAGGCGGTGGATACTTGGGTTTACAAGCATCGCACGAAGACATACATTCGCATTAAAGCACGCAATTTGGATTGCGAAAATTTAACGGTTTGGGAGCATGAGTAACTCTGTAGAGCAAGCGAAACTTTTCGGTGCCAAAGTAGCGGCTTTGAAGGCTGAGATTGGCAAAGTTGTGGTTGGTCAGGAAGAAGTGGTGGAAGCGTTGTTGAATGCTGTTTTTTGCCATGGACACGTGCTGATGGTGGGTGTTCCAGGTTTGGCCAAAACGCTGTTGGTAAAGACGTTATCGCAAACCATGGAGCTTTCGTTTAACCGGATTCAGTTTACGCCGGATTTGATGCCATCCGACATTATTGGGAGTGAAATTTTGGATGATTCACGCAAGTTTCATTTTGTAAAGGGTCCTATTTTTTCCAATATTATTTTGGCGGATGAGATCAACCGTACACCGCCCAAAACCCAGGCTGCTTTGTTGGAAGCGATGCAAGAGCGTCAGGTGACGGCTGCGGGACAGCGCTATGATCTATCGGAGCCATTTTTTGTGTTGGCCACGCAGAATCCCATAGAGCAGGAGGGAACTTATCCTTTGCCGGAGGCCCAATTGGATCGATTTATGTTTCAGGTAATTTTGGATTATCCCCGATTTGCGGATGAGGTTAATATTCTGAAGCAAACAACGGGTGCTGTGTCACAGCGGGCTAGTGCCGTGATGAACGCGGAGGAAATTCAATCATTTCAAGCATTGGTGCGTGAGGTTCCGGTTACCGATCATGTATTTGAGCAGGTGGTAGAGATGGTTCAAAAATCCCGTCCAAATACCCCAGGAGTGCATGAAATGGCTCAGAAGTATTTGTCGTACGGTGCAGGTCCACGCGCCGGTCAAAACCTCATTTTGGCGGCGAAGTGTCATGCCTTGATGCATGGCAAGTTTTCCGTAGACCGCGAGGATGTTGTTGCTGTATCGAAGTGGGTATTGCGCCATCGCATTGTTCGGAATTTCCGTGCTGAGGCGGAGGGAATCACGGCTGATCAGGTGATTCAAGCCATTTGTCAGTAATTATTTTGATTTTTCGCGACAGCCCAACACCGAGCATACGGGGCAGTTTTCAATGATGTGTCCGCGCGCTGGGCAAAATTCTCTACCCATGAAAATGATTTGCAGGTGGGCTTTGTTCCAACGGTCTTTGGGGATGAGTCTTTTGAGGTCGCGTTCTGTTTCTTCAACACTTCTGGCGGCGCTCAGTCTCCAGCGATAGGCCAGTCGATGGATGTGTGTATCTACGGGAAATGCGGGTACGCCAAAGGCTTGTGACATGACCACGGAGGCTGTTTTATGTCCCACCCCCGGCATGGCTTCTAGGGCCTCAAAGGAGGCGGGTACTTCTCCATTGTGGAGATCCATAATCATTTGGGATAGGCCATAGATGCCTTTGCTTTTCATGGGTGAAAGGCCGCAGGGTCTGATGATATTTTGGATTTCCTCCACGCTCAATTTCAGCATATCTGCTGGGTTGTTGGCTTTTTCGAACAGCAGCGGCGTGATTTGG
>JBANFU010000152.1:0-3256 GCA_037975865.1 Bacteroidota bacterium | reverse complement strand
TCAAATCACTCAGCGTATCGCCAGAAATATGGTATTCCGCTTTCCACGGCGATTTGGTTCCTGTGTCTTTCACAACACGTGTCCAATAGTATTTGTAGTTGGGTTTACCATACAACACATTCGCTTTGAGTTTCATGGTTGTGCCAAAACAAGCAAACGTATCGGCATCCGCCATTACTACCTGTGGAGGATCGGGGATGATTACGGTATCTCTATAAATGGTTGGACAGTTATCGCTGTTGTTCACCGTATGGACAATGATATACTTTCCACCACGATAGAAAATCATGGTATCTGTTTTTTTCGCACTGTAGAAAATCTCATTCGAACCCAAACTATCCCGCACACTCCATTTGAATTGAGGAACCCCTTTAAATGAGGCTTTCACCTCCGCTGCCATCGCAAATTTGCCACATTTCAGCGTGGTGTATTTTCGGGTCGAAAATGCCCGGGGATTCACCTTTACTTTAAAACTACGAATTGAAATAGACGGTTTGGGACAATGTTCGTCGTTGACGGTTACAGTGAAGGAGTACGCCACATCAGAAGCCATACCCACTGGCGGTGTCCATTCAAAATCTGCATACGCTTTGCGCTTCTCCGGCCAATCCACTTTGTTGGCTACAGTAAATTTAGCACCTGGAATCCCCTTATTCCATTTTAAATTGGTGGTATCTGGTACCGTTTGATACGGTGAAAACGTTTCATCATCGGACTGAACCTTGAATTTAATGGTTTCACCTTCACACACCTTGTATGAATACGGACCATCAATCGTAGGCGCTTTGTTGTACCCGCAGTCGTCCTTCACCACAATTTGCATATCCCTGCGGGTCTTACCCACCCATCGCCAAACATTGTTCGTATCCCTTCGCCATTCGGTCATTTCCATCACCAATACGGCTACCTCATCGCATTTGGTAGGAGTAAAAATCAAATCCCCGGTTCCTGTATCCATAAAAAACCCGCGCGGTGGCTTGGTTTTGGTATTGGGCGCACATTTGATTGTTGTAGGAGGAACACAATATGGTGTTAGTGGATATTGGGCAGTAAACGGACTTGAATAAGGCACTGACGTATTGGGCGCACTGCTCAGCGCCGGCACCATCCGGTATGATATTGAATCATAATCCACGGTATCAATCGCCCCGTTGTTGTAAAAGTACGCTTGGTTACAACAAGCATAACCCACCGGAACGTTGGACAATTGCGGTGACGTATTGCACTTGCTTTTGGTCTTGTTCACGTTACAAACGTTGATTGTTGCCGTGGTCCAGAAATCGGCCCAAGTGGCACCCGTTGTAATGGCCGCATTCCTGCAACACTGATTGTAAGCAAAGGTTAAATCACAGTAGGTTGTACCCAATCCCACTCCCGTAAACGGAGATTTTGAAATATCAATGTTTGCCTCATACGTATGTTCTTCCACTCCGTCTCCAGTGTAACTGGTGTTGGTCGGTGAACAGGGTGAACTCGCTGTGGAACATCGCGGCGTAATATCCCGAATCCCAGTCCGCGTCATGGATATCGAATATCTTGAAGTAGATGCACCCTGGTTATTTCCTGCATACCAATAGAGCAAACTCCAGCTCGGCGGTGCACTTGCCCCTCTACAGTCGCGATAAAACTTGATAATGATTTTATATTTACCGCCACCCAAGCACTGATAACCCATATCAGAACCCATCACGTGGTCGGCTTTTGCTACAGGGGAAAACAACCCCGCAAACAGAATCAACAAAAAGAGCTTAAACCCTTTAAAAAGTTGGAATGGGTAGCATTTTTTCATGTTACAACATTTACGAAATTAACTGACTTACACAGCAGTTACAAGCATTTTTATTTGCAATTTTCGCAACTAAAAGGGAAACGGCTGAGCAGTCAATGGAATTGACACAAAACCTACATTAAACGAAGCCCCACGCTTCAAGAAAAATAAATCGGGCCCACTCCTAAGCTACCCTTTTACAACATTAAAATTTTAATACTTGCTTCATGGTTTGCCATACCATTTTTTTCATTTCCACATCGGCACACATCCGAGAAAATGAAGGGAAACGCACCATTACCCCTTTTTCAGTAGGTCTGGCTTTAAACAAGTCTGGAATTTGACCGATTTCTTGATCCGTCCAAACAAATATTACGGGCGACAATCGATCACCAAGCAACGACGGGTTATAATTCAACGCTCCCACAGCCAACACGCTTTCGATATCCTCTTTGAGGACCGGCTCTTGATTTACTTTCACGGCCGACATCAACTTATCGTACGACAGTTGGGTTGCATCATCCCAGGTTGAATCCGCGGCATCAAACAGCAGATTAATGATTGTAAGTGTTGTCATTGTTTCCTCCTCTTGGATTTTTTCTGTCAAATTTTCACCCACTGCTGACCCAACCGTTTCCGCAACTACCGCCCCACCCAATTGGTTTGCCGTTGTATTTTCCTCCTCCAATTTCTCTTGTGCATCAATGGCTTGCACTGATTTCCCTTCTCCCAGAACCGTTTCACTAAAATAAAACACCCCCTTGGGAAACAGGTCTGTGAGCAGCAAAGGATTTTCAACAAATTGGTGATTTTCTGACATTGGGAATAAAATTGCTCTAATTTTGTGCTAGATGAGTTTCGAAATTACGATTGAAAAAACACAAAACAGTAGAATTGGACAATTTGATCCTGAAAATATTGGTTTTGGAAAAATTTTTACGGACCACATGTTTCTTGCCCATTGGGATGGAACAGCATGGACCAATGCGCGTATCGTACCTTACGGTCCGTTGAGTTTGAGCCCTGCCACCAGTGCCATTCATTATGGCCAATCGATTTTCGAAGGAATGAAAGCCTTTGCCGACAAGCAAACAGGCCAACCGTTGTTGTTCAGACCCCGTGAAAACTGGAAACGTCTCAATCGCTCTGCCGAACGCATGGTGATGCCCGTTGTACCCGAAGATTTGTTCATGGACGGCCTGAAAACCCTCATTCAATTGGACGCGGAATGGGTACCCAAAACAGAAGGTGGATCACTGTATATCAGACCTTACATGTTTGCAACGGATGATTTTATCGGCGTAAAACCCTCAGAAACCTACACTTTCGCCATCTTCTGCTGCCCTGTTGGCCCCTATTACACCAAAGCCTTGAAAATCAAGGTAGAAGAAGAATTTAGTCGCGCCGCCCCCGGCGGGGTCGGATTTACAAAATGTGCCGGTAATTACGGTGCTGCGATGTACCCCACCCTCCGCGCGCAACAAGAAG
>JBANFU010000128.1:0-2766 GCA_037975865.1 Bacteroidota bacterium | reverse complement strand
TACATTATGGAGCAAAAGAGTCATCAATCCGCAAGATTTGGCTTCTGATAAAGACACACAGAATATGCATGCTTTCAATGTGTACGCCAAAGAAATAAAAAACGCAATGGTTACCCTCCTTCCCATCCGCGATGGGATCACACTCATCACAAAATTGGCTTAGCCCCTAAGCTCATCCAACAAATCGCTCAATAAGTCGTAGTTCAATCCCTCCTTGCTGAGAATTACCCGCTGTCTCTCCTCAAGCAATGGCTGAATTTGCGCCAACAGATGTAGACCCTGATGGGTGATTACGATATTCATTTTTCTGCGATTTACCGCATCGATGCTACGACCTATTAGCCCCATGGCCAACAAACGATCACACAATCGTGTGATATCGGGATTTTTATCCAACATCACCTCTTTGATTTCTGAAGGATTCACCGATTCAGGATGCTTTCCTCTTAAAATCCGCAAAACATTGTATTGCTGGGGTGTAATTCCGTACGGCTTGTAGATGTCCCGAAACTCACCCATAAGCCAGTTGGCAGTATACATGATATTGAGCATCGCTTTGATTTGGGGCGACTCAAATCGTTTTTGTTTAATGGCTTCTTCGA
This sequence comes from Bacteroidota bacterium, assembly GCA_037975865.1. Taxonomy (GTDB): domain Bacteria; phylum Bacteroidota; class Bacteroidia; order NS11-12g; family UBA955; genus UBA955. The sequence continues at coordinate 2,164 of JBANFU010000128.1, read as the reverse complement.
GTTTCAAGGCACTGAAAATTTATAATCGCAACGACAAATATGATCAAATTTGGTCAAATTTTCCGCATGTTAATTATCGTTGTACCTTTGTAAGGTGAATCAATCGTTTGAGAATACCGCAGAATTTGCGGCGCAACTAGATCAGAAAGACAGCCTTTCACAATTCAGAGAGCAATTTCATTTCCCCAAAAATGAAAACGGAGAAACCCAGATTTATCTCTGTGGTAATTCGCTTGGTTTACAACCCAAAAGTGCGAAACAAGCCCTAACGAATGAACTCGAAGACTGGGCCAAATGGGGAGTTGAAGGTCATTTTCACGGTCGCAAACCTTGGTTTCACTACCACAAATTTCTCACCGATTACACCGCTGAAATTGCCGGTGCCAAACCCCACGAAGTGGTGGTGATGAATCATCTTACCGTCAATCTGCATTTGTTGATGTACAGCTTTTATCGCCCAACATTTACAACGTCTGCCTCCGGAGAAAAAATCCCCCAACGCTACAAAATCATCATGGAAGCCGGGGCTTTTCCATCCGATATGTACGCAGTTCAGAGTCAAGTGGAAGGACATGGTCTCCAGTACGACGATGCTGTGATTGAATTATCGCCAAGAAATGGGGAATTCACCCTGCGCACTGAAGATATTTTGAGCGCCATCGCTGAGGCTGGTGATCAATTGGCACTGTCTTTCTTCTCTGGCGTTCAGTATTATACCGGACAACTTTTCAATATTCCTGCCATCACCAAAGCGGCCCATGCTGTGGGTGCGTTGGCTGGATTTGACCTGGCCCATACCGCAGGAAACATCGACTTACAACTGCACGATTGGGACGTTGATTTTGCTGCATGGTGCTCCTACAAGTATCTCAACAGCGGCCCAGGTAATGTTTCAGGCGTATACATCCACGAGCGTCATGGGTTGAATCCTGAAACCAAAAGAATGTCGGGCTGGTGGGGACACAAAGAAGATGTCCGCTTCCTCATGAAACGGGGCTATATTCCAGAGCCCGGCGCAGCCGGATGGCAAATGAGCAATGCCCCAGTGTTTGGCATGGCCGTTCACTTGGCCAGTCTGGAACTCTTCCATGAGGCCACCATGAGTCGACTGCGTGAAAAAAGCCGTTCCCTTACCAGCTACCTGGAATTTGTTCTTACACAAGCCAAACTCAGCAACCCGGTCCTTCAGTTTACTATCATTACTCCGGCCAACCCCGATGAAAGGGGCGCTCAGCTCAGCTTGCTCACCGATGAAAAAGGGAAAGCCTTGTTCGACTATTTGTTTGCCAAAAACATCATCGCCGATTGGCGCGAACCCAACGTCATTCGCGTAGCACCCGCACCAATGTACAATAGTTACAGCGATGTGTTTGCGGTTGGAAAAGCGTTCATGGACTTTCCGGGTTAACCCAAATTATCCCTGGAATCGTTTGTCCTTAAACGATTCCCAATGCACGCTGTTGTCTACGCCCAACACTTTTCGAATTTTAGACCGCACGTTGTGAATGTATTGGGGTGACACACCTACAATGGCAGCAATGTCCTTGGACTTGTAACCATCCACACTCAATATGAAGATGCGTTTTTCTGTCAGATTCATCGCCTTCAACTGAGGATACTGTTCCAAAATATCACCCTGTTCCTTCAACTTTGAATCAGCGATCTGAGGTCGGGATGTCGTTTCTACCCGCCCCAACGCTTCCAATTCCTTCCTCAAAGTCTCTATTTCAGGAGAGTTACTGGTATTCAACACCTTTAACTTCTTACTCAATTCCAAACTCTTCTCCATCACCAGCTCGCTCAACCCAATAATTCGCGCATTCAATTCCTTTTCCTTCTGAAGAAACTCTTTTTCCTCAACCTGAACATGCAACTGCATCTGTGCCCAATCCAACTCCTTCTTTTTAGCCGTTTGCCTGGCCCATAAAAACAAAACCAACAAGAACAAAGTCAACACTACTGATCCATAGGTTCCAGCCAAGTATCCATTGATTTTCTTCTGTTGTAGCATCTCCTTTTCAAAAGCAAACTGCTTTGTCTTCATGCTCTCAAAATCCTTTTTCGCAGTGAAATCCGCCCGCTTCACAGAATCATCCAATAAATGATATTTGTCCTTGTAATCGTTGGAAACTTGAAGAACCTCATACGCCTCCGCCATCATTTT
>JBANFU010000097.1:0-10265 GCA_037975865.1 Bacteroidota bacterium | reverse complement strand
AATCCAATACCCTGAGGAAAGCCATCGCCGAAGCGGTGGTGAAAGTGTCATCTGCGGATACCTTGTTGGCTGTACAAAATCGTACCGTGCCCAAGGGCGATGTATTGGAATTTGCGCGGGTGGCAGGCTTGTTTGCGGTGAAGAAAACGGCGGACATGATACCGGATTGCCATCCCATGCCCGTTGAGTTTACGGCCGTGAATTATTCGTTCTCTGAGTCTGCCATCCACATTCAGATGGAGGTACACACGGTCTACAAAACCGGTGTTGAAGTGGAGGCCATGCATGGGGTTTCTGTGGTGGCGTTAACGCTGTATGACATGCTAAAACCCATCGACAAAGGAATCGAAATTGCGAACATTCGGTTGCTATCTAAGACCGGTGGGAAGTCTGATGCGCAGAAACTAGCATTGAAGGAAATTTGCTGTCGCAGTAGGGCCCAAGTGGTGGTTTGTAGCGATACGGTTTTTCGGGGCGAAGCTTCGGATAAGGCGGGGTTACAAACGGCAGAGATGTTGCAAGCGGCGGGACTTTCCGTCAATCCTGTGGTGGTAGTTCCCGATGAGGTATCTGCCATTCAAGACGCGGTGAAGCAATTCGCCAAGGGGGTGGATGTGCTGCTTTTTGTGGGTGGCACGGGTCTGTCTTACCGCGATGTGACGCCTGAGGCGATCCGACCCTTGCTCACAAGAGAAATTGAGGGGATCATGGAAGTGGCTCGCGGGTATGGTCAAGACCGTATGCCGTTTGCCATGCTGTCGCGCGGGGTGGCCGGGATGGTCGAAGAAACTTTGGTGATGACTTTACCAGGTTCAAGCAAGGGGGCAAAAGAAACGATGGATGCCGTTTTTCCTGCGGTGATGCATGTGTTTGCGGTAAAGGACGGACAAAAGCACGCCTAGTACGGCCCCTGTTGGGGCGGTGGCCCTGTCTCCGTTAATAAGGCGAGATGTAGGTGGATTTCTTTTGGTTCGATTTTTTCTTGAAATCACCGCGTTTCCAAGCTTCCAAGAATTGCACCCAGGCTCCGGGACTAAAATAGTTCTGCGGAGGAGCTTGTTTGTAGTAATACAGTTGATTGGCGCGGGATTGGGCGAGCAGTTGCTGACTCATGTGCGGGTCGGCCGGCCTTAACCGTTGTTCTTCTTTGAGGGCTTCCGCTTCTAGGTTCTGTCTTGCCCGCTCATACGCATCGTCGGGGATTTCTTTGGTGACAAATTCATTATCGAACAGGGCTTTTAAGGGAAGGGCTCGAATGAAGATGGCCGACATTTCAATCGTGTCTTGGGTCATCAGTTTGATGATGCTATAGCGATTTCCCGCCAGGGTATCTGGAACTACATGCCAAGAGGGTTCTTGTTCAACTTGTTGGAATAAAATGGTGTCGCCCTTGCGCACAACTACATCGAAATGTCCCATATAGTCGGTGAAGCCGATGAGGCCGCGTTTGGGGGTTCGGATGTTAACAAAGGGGATGGGCTTGAGACTGTCTGATGTTAAAACCAACCCTGTAAACAGGATGTAGGGATTGCTTTGTTTGCCGGGTTGGGCTTTGACGGGGTTGAGGCTGCTCATGCAGGCCAAAACCAAAATCCAAATCCAGCGAAGTCTCATAATTCAAAGGTAATTAAAAAGCCGTGACCCCGTTACATGGGAATCAGCCATCCCATGAGTATCATCAATAAAACGATGAACGGGGTAGGGACTTTTTTGGTGTATAGCAACAACAGGGTAAAAATAAATATGCCGATTTGCAGGCCTACGTGTTGATTGAAGTGGGTAAATTGATTCCAGAAATAGTAGTTGATCAGCAAGGCGGCGGTAAGAATGAACCCAACAGCGGCCGCAAAAATTCCGTCTAACGCCAGGCGGATGGAGCGATGGGCTTGCAAACGATGCCACAGCGGGTAGGCGAAGAAAACCATGAGTGTGCCGGGCATGAAAACGGCCAAAAGCCCAATGATACATCCCAAAAGTTGGTAGAAGGTGTTGTATCCGAACGACTTCATGGCCATGGAATTGACATACACCATGAAATTGAAATTGGGTCCGGGCAAGGCTTGAAGTAGGCCCAGTCCCGTGATGAATTCTTGGGGTGTGAGGCGTTGATGGTATACCACGTATTGTTCGTGACTCATCGCCGCAAGGGTGTTTCCGCCACCAAAGCTAAGGGCGCCGATGCGGTAGGTGTTTTCAAAAAGTACAAAGGGGTGCGCCAGTTGGAAATAGTCTGCATTGTTGTTTAGCGCTAGGCCAACGCCACCCACCACCAAGAAGATGATGCCGAAGGCGGTCAAATTGCGCCAACGAATGGGTTTGGGCTGTTGAATGGCAATTATTGGCAAGTCGTAGTGATTGAATTTGGCGCTCAGCGCACCCGCTAAGATCATTCCCAAGGGAAAGAGCAGAGGGGAATTGATTAAAAATCCCAGCACGCCGAAGACAATAAAAATGGCATAGTTGAGGTTTGATTTTCGGATCCAGGGCGCCATGGAAATGACAGAGTAAGCCAAAAACGCGGCGACCATCGGTTGCATAAACTGTAGATGTCCGGCCCCCAAGAATTTGGGCGACAGGGCGATGATGCTCATGATGATGGCGCCGGGTAAAGCCCAAGCAGCCAAACTCAGCAAGGCCAACACGGGACCCCCCATTTTTAGCCCCAACACCGTAATTGTTTGGGTTGTGGATGGGCCAGGAAGCAAGCTGCAAAAGGCATTCACATCTTTCAATGTGTCTTGGTCAAAGAAACGATGCTTGTCTACCAATCGCCTTTTAAATTGCGGTATGTGCATCTGCGGACCGCCAAATGCCGTAATTCCCAACCAAAATACCGCCCGCAGGAATTTGATATGTCTCGCCTTCGTTATCTTTGTGGTATGCTGTTGAGACATGAAATCGTTCGCTTGGTAAGCAAAGTTGCAAAAAATCTCGCATTCTGTGGGGTATTTGTCATCTTTTTTATGGCCGCCTGTGGTCCATCGGGCCAGGAGCAATCCGATAAACAGGCCATCATGATGCAATACAGCGACTCGCTTTGGCAGGAACACAAGTTGGTGACATCGCTTTTTAGATACAAATTGGATGTGATCAAAGAGCGCAAGGGCGACATGAAAGCCACATTGCAAGCATTGAAATTTGCCTCAGCATCCTCGTTGAGTGAAGAACAGCAGTCGCTCATCGTAAAATATGAAGCCGTTTATCGTGTGTATAGAGACATCGTTGAAACCTACACCAACACCGTATTGCGTGCAGAGGAATTGTTTTATGCCATCAAAGGACTAGAAAAGCAAGTGAAAGCGGGCAGTTATGGCACGGGCAGTGAGGCGGAAAAATTGACACAGTTTAAGAAGGAATTCCAATCATTGAAGCAAAAGTTGGATGCCCTCTTGGTGGATGCAGAATTCATCGACCATCAACTGTCTGCCGTTGAGCCGGCCTATCAAAGTTCCGCCGAAAAAGTGGAGTCGTTGGTGGCAAAAAAGGCGTTGTAAAATCGTTTGAATACGATATCGATTGCCTCTTCGCTGGGGTGCATTTTATCGTCCCTGTAATAATTCCAGTCATTGAGTTCCTCCCGAACAATGTCGTATGCGGGGAAATAATGCGTGTTTTCCATGGCCGGAATTTGGTCGGTGCTCCACACCTCGTGCAAGGCCGATATCAGGGTGGATTTGGATAACAAATTCTCTGAAACGCCGTCGCGCAAGTGTCTTACTGGACTTACCGTGAATACCAACTGGGCCGTTGGATTAATGTGTCGCAAATGGTTTATGATTCCAAGGATTTGGGTTTGAACGTCGATTTGTTTTGACAGGGATTTTTCAAAATCTTGCTGTGGCAATTTATGGCAATTCCCCACAGGTTGCTGGCTGGGTTTGTGCCAATAAATCCAGGCGGTGCCCAAGGTGATGCCGATGAATTGGGCTAGTTTGAGTTGGTGATAGGCCTGATGTGCTGCCTCAAAAACCGCCTCGTACAGGGCACTCGATTGGGGATGTTGGAATTTGTTGGCATGCTGCAGGCTGTGGAATATCCCTTGGTATTCAAAAAAGTCTGCGGGCTGGATGTGGTTTTCGAAAAGGGATCTGCTGGCCGCATTTTCAATGAGTGCACAGTTGTTTTTCAATGCATGCGGGTGAAAAATTACACCAAACGGGTTGGCATTTGAGTCCATACCGAGGGCTTTCATTCTCACATGCATTTCTTCACCGAAACACGAACCCATGAAAAAACACGGGGCTTCTTTGGGCAACGATGTCATCTTTGGCGAAGCAACAGCGGTTTTGTCTTTGGGTGACTGAAATGGTCGACTCACAACTACAAACCAACACCATTTTGTTGATTTTGACCATAGGCTTCCGCAGAATGTCAGCAATTTGTCTTCTGTGTCCCTATTTTTGTTGATATGAGATTACTGTTACTTGTCCTATTGGCCTGTTTTTCAAACGCTAGTTTTGCTCAGTTGAGCGGCAGTTACACGTTGGGGGGCACGGCATCGGCCACCAACTTTGCTACTTGGGCAGATTTTACCGCTGCGATTGCAAACAACGGTGTATCGGGCAATGTATCCCTGAAGGTGATGTCGGATCAGACCGTGTCCGCGGCCGTGGAATTCAAGCAGAACAGCAGCAACCCTAGTACCTCTTCAAAGAAAATCACGGTGGACGGCAATGGGAAAAAACTTACGGGGTCTCTCACCTATGAGGTGGTTTGGTTGAATGGAATAGACTTTTTGGAATTGTCGAATCTTAGCATCGTCAACAGCAGTACTTCCAGTGCAGGTATGTGTGTTCGATTGTCGAACGGCGCCGATGACAATGTCCTCAGCGGATGTGCTTTGGAGTTTTCCAATATCGGGAGTTCCACCAAATCGCCCTCGGCCTATGTGGCTTTTGCTACCTCACAGAGCAATGTGTTAACCATCAGCTCATCCAATAATGGGGTGCGGAATGTGATCAAAAACTGTGTGATGACTACCACCGCCAGTAGCAGCCCTGGACCATTGTATGCGGTTGTGGATCAGCAAGGGTCGTCTACCTACTCTGGAACGGGCACGGAAAATACGTTTGCGGGCAATACCATTAAGAATTTTTACAAGACGGCCTTTTTGTTACAGTATATCAACGGCGAGGTGGTTTCAGGCAACGATATCAGCCGGAGTGCTGCGGGTAGCGGGGCGCCCATCGATACAGTGGTTACCGCATTTCGCATGACCAACGGGGCTTGTAGCAATGTGTCGATTCAACTTACAGGAAATTTGATTCACGACCTGCCCTATGCCGGTGCTACATCGGGAAGTACAACCAATTACATCAGTCGATTTTGGGGTCTGGCTTGTGGCGCTGTTTCAGGGAAATCCACCCTGCCTGTGGTCATTGAGTCGAATGTGATGAAACGCATCGCGGCGTACAACAATGTTTCAGGAATGGAAGTGGCCAAGGGCCAATATTATTTGTTTAAAAAGAACGAACTGAATCGACTTTGGGCGGAGAAATCTGGAGATTCTTACGGGTTGAATCTGCAGAGCTTAACCGACGTGGAGGTGTTGGGGAATGTGGTTCGGAGCTGTCAGTTCGGTAACAACAGCGGGGGCGGACGACTGCTGTATTTCGGGAATTGCGGAAATTCTGGATACGGTTGGAATCGCATCGAGGACAACGTGTTGGACTCAAACAAAGCCGGGGACGGGTTGGGTTGTATAGGGGTGTACGACGATGGTGATTGGCAAATCAACCGGAATGCCTTGCTCTTGAATGCGGCTACTTCTACCAAAAGCAGTTTTAATGGGGTTTATTTGTGGTTTTTGCATGATGTAGTGTTTAACTCCAATTTGATTGCCCGCAATGAGGGTTACAATCAGACCGATAATTTTTATGTCATCAACTACAATACGGGATACAAAACTGAAGTCAGACAAAATACCATTTACAGTAGGCCCAGTAGTTTGTCGACCCACGTAGGTCTGGGCTATTACCTAGAGGATGAGTCGGAGGTGACATTCGTAGGGAATATTTTGGATATCCGGGGCGATGATTTTGGCTACGGCATCAATGTGTGGTCATCGACCAAGATGAAGGAGCTGAATCACAATACCTGCTATGTCAATTTTGCGGGTGGAGAGCAGTGGGGCGTGGAATCGAACTATTATTCCAGTTGGGCCGACTATAAATCGGGCGGAACCGCTGGGAGTGGGGAATATTTTGGGCATCCTGGTTGGGCCGATGTGTCCAAAAACGACTTTCGGTCGTTGATTTTTGAAAATCAGAACAACGTTCCCACGGTGGCATCCAATGAGATGGATATCACGGGCACAAAGCGAGCCACGGGGAAATCGGATCGTGGCAGTAGAGAAAGTTACATGGATTTGGCTGCGGTGAAAACCACGTTTAGCATTGCATCCCAGATTTGTTCGGGGTACGAGGGTAAGTTGAATGTTACGGTAAAGAACAATTACACAGATACGGCCTCTAAGTTCTATGTGGCCTATGCTTTGAATGGTGCGGTGACTAGGCAGTGGGTGAGCAGCAAACTGTTGCCAAAGGATTCGTTGTTGATTGATTTCACGGTTCCATTGAAAATTTCGACACCGGGGAATGCGGTAATTCAGTTGTTTGTGGAAGGATTTGATGACAACCGGAAGAACGATACATTGACCTTCAAAACCTTTGTAAAAGCGGCACCGGGCGGGGGGTATTATGAATTTTCTGCCAAGACGCAGACTGGCAACAATCCGGTTTATCAGCGGGGTAAGCCGTTGGATGTTACGGTGGTGAATGTGCCGGTGATTTACGACATTAAATCCCCAAGATTGTATACAAATTCGCAATATGGAACCAGTGGTTCTGCCAAGTGGATGGCCAGTGTTTCGGCTGTTTCTCCATCGGGTCGCGCCGTGACGGGTGCAACCCTCACAGTGCCGACCTCCACCGCGGACCTCGAAGTACAGTTCAAAACCAGCGATGTATCACTCGAGGATAGTTTGATTACCCTGCTACTGAAAATTTCTGACCTTGGCAATGGGTGTGATACCGTGCTGAAACGACAAGTACTCATTTACCCGGCGGTGACGCTCGACTTTACGGTTCCCGCCAAGGTTTGTATTGGAGATACCGTGAAATTTGTGAATGCCTCAAAATACAAATCGGGCTATGTAGAGAACTGGTGGGACTACGGCACAGGCGATCCCAACGATACCTCTAATCTGGTAGATGGGGAGTTTATCTTCAAAAAAGCGGGAAACTACACCGTAAAATTGCGGGGTACCACGAATCCTTACGGTTTCAGCTTTGAAAAATCTGTGGTTGTGGTTGTGAATGCCATCCCCAAGGCCACATTTACCCGACAAAATGCCTGCGTTGGTGAAAGCGTGAAGTTCGTGAATCAGACCACCCCCACCACCGCCAAAATGTATTGGGATTTCGGTGATGGAAAAGGGTTTGTTCTAAACAATGCCACCAATATTTCCCTGAACTATGGATTGGCGGGAACCTATGTGGTGACGCTCAAGGCGGATATCGCCGGGTGTGAAGCCACGGAAACCCAGAAAGTATATCAATTTGTGGTGCCCACCGCTTCCTTTGCTGTGGTGAGCGGACGTTGTGATGGTGATGCCTTCAATTTTCAAAACAACAGCAGCATTGCCGCGGGTACAATTGGTAGTAAGTGGTTTTTTAATCACCCCGATAGCAATAGCAACGAGCCAAATCCAAAGTATGTTTTCAATACCCCCGGTAGCAAATCGGTTAAGTTGGTTGTGAAATCGGAATTTGGATGTAAAGACTCTCAATCTCGCTCTGTAACGGTTTTTGAATCACCCAAAGTGGCCTTTGCCTATAGTGCTGCCTGCATTCGCACGGCCACCCAGTTTGTGAACAAAACACCGGCCGTGTCGGGAGCGGTTCCTCAGTACACTTGGAACTTTGGCGACGGCAAATCATCCACCGCCGCCTCGCCCAGCCACAGTTGGACGTCCTTGGGTAAAAAGACCGTGGTGTTTACTGTAAAGCTCGACAATGGATGTGCCGATTCAACCTCGGATCTTTTGGATGTGTTGATGCAGCCAACGGCGGATTTCACGGCAGATCCTGTGTGTTCTGGCGATGAATTGGCCTTTCTAAACAAAAGCACCACTGCCTCGGGTACCATGACTTATGCCTGGGAATTTGGCGACAATACCACAGCTACGGTTGAAAGTCCCAAAAAGCGATATACAGTGAAGCAAACCACGGCCTATAACGTGACGCTGGTAGTGAACTTGAAAGACGGTTGTTCGGATTCCATTACCAAGGCGGTTACTGTTCAAGAATTGCCGCGTACTTGCGATTTTGTGGCGTCACCCGACTATGGATTTGCCTTTTATGGGTTGGCTTTGGAACCGCTCGATGATTTGCAAGCGGCGGGTGGACAGTCGGGCATAGATTACACTTGGACCGTGGCGGGTTTGGGTATTAAAAATTCGAAGGATGTTAACGCAAAAGTCAACTATGACCTGCAGCAAGACGGACAGTATACGGTAACGCTGCGTTCTGTGGTGAGAACCACCGGTTGCGAGTGCAGTAAAACCAAGCAGGTAATCATGGATCGCGCTTCGGTTGGCGCTGTGAATTTGACCAAAGTGAAAGTATATCCCAATCCGGCCACCGATCAACTGTGGGTTAAATTGCCGGAGGGTTCTGTGTATAAAACGTTCCGGGTGATGAATGCCTTGGGGGGTGTGGTGCGCACGGGGACGGTGACGTTTGGCCCGCTGCTATCCGTGGATTTGCCTCCGATGTCTGCTGGAATGTATACGATTGAACTGCTGGGCGATCAAGGCAAGGCGGATGCGAAATTCATGGTGTTGGATCGCAATTAAGGTTAACAGATGAAGTCATTGCGAGAAAAAGAAAATCTGCACGTGGTCTTTTGGCTGATCAAGGATTTTGCTTGGCTGATGCATTATCGCGGGTTGGGCATGGCGATGGCCTTGCCAACGGTTCTGCTATCGATTTGGATTACTTGGAAAAGCTATCGCAGTTCGGTGGCTGATTTCTACCACAATTTGGCCATCAGTTTCTGGATATTGGGCAATGCCATTTGGATGACGGGAGAGTTTTATTTTAACGATGAAATTCGCGGGGTAGCGATGCCTTTTTTCGGTGCCGGGTTGGTGGTGGTGGCCTATTACTACAGTTGGGTGAAATCTCGCACACCCAAATGGGGCGGGGACTAAAACAAAAAGGCCCCTATGCAAGAGGCCTTTTCGCTAACTATAACCCATGAACAACTACACACTACTTTTTGTGGCAGAGGTAGAACTGTTTGAACTGAGACTCGCTGAGGATGTTTTTGATGCCATCCAGGGCTGAGCGATAATTCACTGACAACATAGACAAATTTTTACTGCCATTGCGTTGCCTTGAGAATTCGGTGGTGAATTCCCTTTGGTATTGTTTCATTTTATTCTGAAACGCCTCATCCCCAATGTTTCCGCGCTGTAGAGAATCGATGTCGAGTTTGATTCGGTCTTTGTATCGCGATTTTAGGTCGACGAACTGATGAAATTCATCGGTGAGGATGGGTTTTTGTTGGGTGCCGTAGGTTTCCAAAACGGCTTCAATTTGATTGCGCTGACTTTCGGTGAGCGATAGATTTTTGAAGCACCCGGCGAATCCTGACTGTTTCAAAAACGCATTGTTGCATTCTTTTTCCCAGGGTTTGTCGTTTTTGGTTGAATCCAACGGATCAATGTCCTCTAGGTGGTGTTCATCAACAAAGTAATCTGCGCTCAAAGCCAAGTTTTCGATGGTGATGCTGTTGGCGGTGAGGTCGATAGCGGTCTGGATTTGGTTGGTTTCGGACTCCGCTTGAATCACCAAGGACGATATTTTGTCTTGTGCACTCACCGGAGCGATGGAATTGTCTTGACAGCTACCCAATGATAAGGCCATCAAGGCGATAAGTGTGTGCAAGGTGTTCCGCTTTTTCATTTCCCTAGAATCAGAGCCACAAACACAATTAGCGCGATCTACCCCCAAGGAGTTGATATTTTTTTTCTCAATGAGCATGTTTATTTGGGTAAGTCGGGACGTTAAATCTGGTTTTGGGTCTAGCGGCGGCTGCGATTGAGGGATAAAATGGGGGCTACCGTTGGGTAGGGGGATTGGCAAACAAAGATTACCTTTGCACCACAAAGCCAAATCCATGGAAACAACTGTGTATGTTCCGAAGAACAAAGTGAGGGTGGTTACGGCTGCCAGCTTGTTCGATGGTCACGATGCCGC
>JBANFU010000075.1:0-2844 GCA_037975865.1 Bacteroidota bacterium | reverse complement strand
ACTGTGGTGATTGGGGGTTTGATTACGGCCACGCTGCTTACCCTGCTGCTATTGCCTACTTTGTACATCGCCTTGGAAAAACGAAAATTTAAAAAAATCATGAAAATAACACCCTTGTTGTTGATGGCTCTCTCATTCGCGCACGGAACTGGGTTGAAAGCACAAAGTGCGACCCAAGAGCCCAGGTTTGTTACCCTTCAGCAAGCGTTGGATAGCGCCACTGAGCACAATTTGAGATTGCAGCAAAGCCGCCTGCTTTCCAATGCAGCACAGCAGCAATCAATCTCTCGCTGGTCGCCAGACCCCCTCAGTGCAACCTTTGAAAAGGGACAAGTGAATTCTTGGTATCAGGATCAGAAATTGGGGGTTTCGCAAGCCATCGCCATGCCTCAATATTATCGCGCCGAATATCGCTTGAGGAAATCCATGGCGGAGGTGATGAAGTTTCAATATGGCCTGCAATCCTTGCAAGTGAAACAGTCGGTGGCCCTATTGTTTCATCACCTGCAGCATACCCAAGAGCAATTCGCCCTCTGGAGAGCCTTGGATTCCATCGCTCAGGAAAATTTAACCCAAATGCAATGGCGGATGAAACAAGGAGATGTGGATGCCTTGTCGCTCAACGACAGTAAAAAATTGGCGGCCGACATCCATCGTCGTTACCAACAGCTGTTGCAGTTATACGAATCAGACGCTTTGGAGTTGGGCGCATGGATGGGATTGTCAGCGAAAGTGTATCCCACAGCGATGGCGAACCCCGCGAATGAGGGTGCTGCCGTGACGTTGCTCTCATTGGGCGATATGCCGCAAACGGCCTCGCAGCAGGTGGCACGGGCACAGGTGGATATGAGTTATCAAGCTTGGATGCTAGCAAAAGCCCAGCGATTACCGGCAGTTCAGTTGGGATGGGTGCAACAGAGTTTTCAAGGGGTTCAACAATTGCCCAGCGGGGATCAATTCTTTGACCAAAGGATGCAATTTTCTCAATATCAGGTAGGATTGAAAATTCCGGTGCTGGGTTCTGCGAACCGAAGAAAAGCCGCTTCGATGAAAATAGAATATCAGGCGGCCCTGGCGTCCCAACAGTTTGTGAGTCAACAAGCCCAATTGCGATTCGAACAATTGAAGATGGCGTTGGCGTTTTGGGATGAACAAATACAACAATATCGCACAGTGTTACTACCCGCCGCGGAAGAGCAAGTACAGTTGCTGTCGTTGCGGCGCGACAAAGGCGAAATATCCGGTTTTGAATGGGGTGTTTATCTCAGAGAGGCCATGCAAACCCAAATTGATTTTTACGATGCGGTACACCAGTGGGAGTCCGTACAAATTGAACTACAATATTTTAATCCAACCATACAATGATCAAACAAACAATCGATTTGATGAAAAGTCAAACATATCAATCCCCGGAATCACGCATCGCGGTTGAATCTGGACGTGTTTTATTCATGTTGTTCCTCGTGGCTTTGATGTCGGTAGGATGCGGCGATTCACAGGAAAAATCATCGCCCAGTGCGGCGACCGAGGCGCAGGTAGGTGCTGGAAATCCAGGCGATACGCTGGTGTTAAATGCCAAGCAGATGGCCAACGGAGGCATCGTGGTTGGGGCTGTGGGAAGGGCGGACGTTAATACTGAACTGCAATTGATGGGTCAGTTGGAAGCTTCTCCCCAAGGAAGAGTTTCGGTGGGTTCCTTGGTTGGTGGCATGGTTAAAAAGATATCGGTGAAATCGGGCGATGTGGTTCGCGCGGGACAGTTGCTGTGCTCCATCGAAAATTTGCAGGTCATCGATTGGCAGGAGGCATACCTTACGGCGGAGGCTGAGGGTGTGATGTTGGGACAGGAGGCCGAACGTCAGAAAGAACTGTATCAAGCGAAGGCCAGCAGTTTAAAAAACTATCAGCAGGCGGAGGCATTGATGAAGATGAATCGAGCCAAGCAGGAGGCCCTTTTGCAGCGATTGGCGTCGGTAGGGATTGGTAAAGAGCAATTGAAGAAGGGGATTCAACGGTGGATTTCTGTGAAAGCATCGGTGGGGGGTGTGGTAGAATCGGTATTGGTTCACGAGGGGATGACGGTGGCTGACAATGCCAATTTGATGGAGGTGTTATCCAATGCAGGTGCGCAGTGGGTTCTTTCGGGGTATGAGGGACAAACGGGCTTGGTTAAGGTAGGGATGTCGGTAGAATTGAGCCCCGCCGAAGGCGGGGCGACTAGCGCGATTGTCGGCCGCGTAGCGGCCGTATCCCCCAGTATCCAGAGCGATCGCACATGGAAAATTTACTGCGTTCCAGTAAACAAGGCTGACAGAAAAGTCTCGTTGCGTGTTGGACAAGCCATCAAAGGGAAAATTGCCGTGCAATCGAATGGTGCCTTTGTATTGCCGGAGTCGGCCGTTTTCCAGCGCGATGGTAAGTATTTCTGCTTCACCCAATCTGGAGGAACTGGATCTACAACCTTCTTGTTAACACCCATTGTGGTGATCGGACAGCATGAACAATCTGTAGTATTGTCCAATCCACCAGCGCAGCCCGTTGTCACCCGAGGCGCTTATTCCCTGTGGATGATGTGGGATGCCAAGCAATCGGCGGAGGAATAATCTTCCAGGTGGTGATTCACAAACGGGTCTCACATCTGAAAACGACGAGGATAGTCCGCCGACGGTGTAGTTCCCCGCTAGTCAATAAAAATTGTGGTGTTATCCCAACAGCGGGTAGCGCCACAATTTCCATTTGTGGAGCCTGAATCGCACAGAAACTGCCAAGCAACCCAAGCCATAAACCGCACTGTTGCTGAGATTGATGGAGCTGGCTTCGGCGAAATATTTGGTTGGACAGCTA
>JBANFU010000016.1:0-3932 GCA_037975865.1 Bacteroidota bacterium | reverse complement strand
TCGCGGAATCCAGATATCGATTGGAGCAACATCGACAAGCATTATGAAAACAGCGAATCGAGTGGGGTGATGAAGACCCTTCGCTATACCCAGTCGCGGGTGCATGATTTTGCCTGGTTTGCCGATAAATCGTTTCGAGTGTTGAAGGGAGAGGTGATTCTGCCTCAAAGTGGAAGGCAGGTGACCACATGGGCCATGTATACAGAGAATTCTGCGGACTTTTGGAAGCCCCATTCCCTGGAGTATCTGCACGATGGTATTTTGAAATACTCACAATGGAATGGCGATTATCCTTACAATCAAGTTACGGCGGTGGACGGGACCATCAGTGCGGGGGGTGGCATGGAGTATCCCAATGTCACGGTGATTGGCAATGTATCGACCAAGGAAGAATTGGAAGTGGTGATTGTGCATGAGGTGGGACACAATTGGTTTTATGGCATTTTGGGCAGCAACGAGCGTGATTTTGGTTGGATGGACGAAGGGTTGAATACGTTGAATGAGATGCGCTTTGTGGCGGAGAAATACCCTGAAAATACCCGGTTGAGCGATATTGCGGGGGGCTTTACCCGTAAATTGGGCTTTGTGGGATTGTCGCACAAGGACGAGGGCGATGTGCTGTACCGATGTATGGCTTCGTTTGGCGTGGATCAGCCGATGAATACCCATTCCGCGGATTTTTCACAGGCCAATTACGGCGGGGTGATGTATCAGAAAACGGGGTTGGTGTTTCATTATTTGAAGGCGTATTTGGGCGATTCACTGTTTGATTTGTGCATGCACACCTATTTTGATCGTTGGAAGTTTAGGCATCCTCAGCCGGAGGATTTTCGGGCTGTGATGGAGGAGGTGAGCAAGCAGAATTTGGGGTGGTTGTTCGATGATTTGATAGAAACGCGAAAGGTAGCTGATTTTAAATTGGTTGGCGTGAAGAAGACAGGTGCGGGCATGGATGTGACAGTGATAAATGTGGGTTCAGTCAATGGCCCCATTGGCGTTCAATCCATTCGCAATGGAAAGGTGTTAGAATCGGTTTGGGTATCACCTGCTGAATTGAAAAAAGCGGCTAGCAGTAATTACGAAGGTTCGTGCGTGGTAAAACTATCAACCCTTGCCGATACGGTGATGGTAGATGCGTACAGGAACATTCCGGAGGTGAATCGCAACAACAATCTATGGACGGAGGGTGGTCGCGAATTCAAGTGGAAATTTGGTACCGGAAATGATTTGCCTAACGAGCGGAACCATTATTGGTTGCCGGCGGTGGGTTGGAATCAATACGACCGCATGATGCTGGGATTGGTGTTGCATAACACGAGTTTGCCGGCGCCGAAGTTTCGGTATTCGTTGGTGCCCATGTATTCTTTTGGACGGAAGAATCTCTCGGGCCTGGGCGATATCAGTTACAATCCCTTGGGTGGCAAGCGATACAAAAGTTTGCGGATTGGGGTAAGTGCGATGACGTTTCAATATGGTGAAACCCAAACGGATGGAATTTTTGCAGACAATCCTCGACATCCGAGTTTTTCAGTGATCAAGCCCTATGCAATCATGGAGTTGGGTAATCCCAATCGCAGAAATGGATTTTCGAATTTTGTAGAAATTACGGGGCTGTTTGATTGGCAAGAAACCGCGACAGCATCGTTTCCGTGGTCTGAGCAAAGTGGTTTACAGACGGTACAAGGTGTAAGATTGAATTATTTTGGCGCTAAACGTGGACCGGTGTCTGTATTCGAATACAAAACCAGTTTTGAGAGCGTGTCTCAGGTTTCTCATATTATTACTTCCGTTACTGGCAGGGTTCAAGTTGAAGCCAAGTACACCTGGAATTACATCGCTGAAAAAAAGAAGGCCAGAAGCATTGAATTGCGCGGTTATTGGGGTAAAGTGGGTCCGTTAAACTATTGGATAGCGGGTACGTCGAAAAATGAGAACATGTATTTGATGTTGAGCGGTGCCTCAGGTCAGCAGGATGTGTTTTACGATGAGTATTTCAGGGGACGGAATTCGGCGCCTACGTTTGCGAACAACTCTTGGGGTGGCCAGTATGGTTTCACCACCAACGGACAACAGCGCATGAACAACATGGGTGGTATGGGTACGGCAACTTTTATGGGCAGTAATACCAGTTTGATGGCGGTTAACTTTTCGATGAGTTTGCCAAAAGTGCCTGGATTCATTCGGGTATTCGCCGATTATGCCAGACAGCCATTAAACAGCTTTTTCTTACCTGAGGATTTGCCTCGCACAACCCATTTTATCGATGCAGGTCTAGCAATTCGAACCGGATTTTTACAGGTGAGTGTGCCGTTGTTCATGAACAATGATTTACAAAAGACCTTGGGCGGTATTGAAGTTATAGGCGGACCATTAGGAGACGTAAAGTACGTTTTGCCTACCTACAAGCAACAGTTGCAACGCGGGATTCGGTTCAGTTTGAATATACCGCTAAACTCCGGTTTGTTCTTGCGCAAATCGCTGCTCTCAGCCATGTAACGTCGTGTTTACCTACAGCAATGCGGCTGTATTGATGGCGTCTTCTGACCATCCGGGGGCATTTTCAATGGCTTCCAATATGGTAGTGGGGTCGGTAATTACACTCCAGCAATCGCGGTGGTGTTCGCCCATGAATTTGTCTTCTACGGCTTTGCTGAGCATCATGAGCAGGGCATCATAATAGCCATCCACATTGACGATGATGATGGGGTGGGTATGTCGGCCCAGTTGTTTCAAGGTGATGGCTTCAAACAGTTCTTCAAAGGTGCCGCATCCACCGGGCAGGGCGATGATGGCATCGGATTGTTCAATGAACTTGCGTTTGCGCTCGTGCATGTCGGCCACCACGTGCATGTGTTGCACTTCGGGGTGATCCCAATTGGCGGCTTTCATGAACGCTGGGATGATGCCAATGACCTTTCCGCCATGTTCCATGGCGGTGGTGGCCACCTGTCCCATCAAGCCTGAGCCTCCGCCTCCATACACGATGTGTATTCCGGCTCCGGCCACTGTTTGGGCCAGCTGTTTCGCAGCATCAAAATACTTCTGGGGTATCTGGTTGCTGGAGGCACAATAGATACAAACGGTATTGATGGTTTTTTTCATGAAAACGGTTCCAACAGAAAAGGGGTACTCACTTCGTATTTGATTTTTTTGCCTTCTTGGCCATCAATTTGGATTCGATTTCGGCCAACCGCAGAGCGATGCACTTCTCAACTACAACCGCGGGAATGGGGTTGTCTTCAGTGAAATGGATGGCGCTTTTGGTGGTGCTGCGATCGCCCAGCATCGGCCTTACTTGATCCAAGACTTTGGGCATCACAAACAAACTCATATGGTGGGTGAAGGCCGCGTAATACACCAAAATACCCTGCTGTTTGAACGCCGGCATCCCATAACTGATGGTCTCCTCAGCCTGGGGTACCAACGCCTTGATTTGTTCGCGCAATTGCTGCAAATTATCGCGCTGAGCTGCGGGTAACGCCTGTAAATACAGATCCACCGTCATACCGCCTCTGGCAAAAATTTGGTCGATATCCAATGTCCCAGCAAGGCCATCGGAATGTACGCCAAAGCCAAATCGGTGATATTGAACCAAAGAGGGGCTGGAATCATCGAAACGGCCATCGCTCCGCCCACGAAAAAGACCACGCCGGTTGTGAGTGCAACTCGTTTTCTATGCGATTTGGCTATGAGTGAGGCCAACAATGCCGCCACCAAGGTGCCCAGTGCATGGGCCAAAAACGGCATCAGGAAATGCTTGGGTTCAAACAAATGAATGCTCTTCTGCAGGCCTGCCATGGTTTTGACATCGGCACCCGCCGGCGCCGGAATGATGTCCGTGCTGATGTTGATGAGGGCCAAGTTTACGTTTCCGCCCACAACCAGGCCCAAAATAGTTCCAATGAAATTTCGCCAAACGGAAGAAATCCATC
>JBANFU010000014.1:0-3343 GCA_037975865.1 Bacteroidota bacterium | reverse complement strand
GCAAATGACCGGAGTTGGGCAGGATTTGGCCTTCGAAATAGCCATAATTTTCGGCATAGTTCACGGAAGTATAATTTGGGTGGCTGGGCTGTGGTGTTTCTTGATAGACCAGACATTCCTTTTGCTGTTTGCCAAAAAAGTGGTCATGGCCATGGAAAAAGATGGTCACCCTGTGGTCTGCGAGCAAGTCTTTGATGGGCTTGTACCAGCCAGGTCGTTGGGTTTCAAATCCCCTCGTCCCGTCGAGATTGTCACCGCCCCATTCGTATTTGTCTGCCGGTTCAACACCGCCGCGACCGTCTTTGTCGCCACCCACCAATTGGTGGGAAAATACGAATTTGTATTTGGAGTTGCTGGCTTCCAATGTTGCTCGCAGCCAATCGTACTGCGCTTTTCCCAAAGTCCATCGCCAACCATTCAAGCTATCGGGTTTTACCGCGGTATGGAAATAGGGATCTAGCACAATGAACAATGCATCGCCCCAAGTCCACGCGTAATAACTCTGTCGCTGTCCAACAAAGGGATAAGAGTTGGGATCACCGGTATAAAAAGCATCGGGTTTGGGATTGATGAAGTATTTGTTTCTCTCGTTGGTTCCCCATACGGCCATGTTGTTGGCTGTGCCATTCAAATACCAACCATTTTCAGCTTCATGGTTCCCGATGGCAATGAAAAGAGGCACCGAATGCGTGACGGTTTCGTAGTATCGACGCATCATGTGGTTTCGGAATATAATGGTATCATGGTTTACCACCTTGCTCCCGGCCCTTACCAATTTGTCGGTCATGATGATGTCTCCCAGGTCTATCATGAAATCCGGTTTGTCTTCAAGTTGGTTTTGCAAGCAGCGTTTGTATACGGCACTATCGCTGAGTGGATCCATGTGCGGATCGGCTTGCACCACAAAAGTGAAACTTTCGTTCGATGGTCGTTGGGTATGAAAGGTGTATTCGGGTCGCTGTGTTTCAGTGGTGGTATTGGGCTTTCGATAGACCAGACGATAAAAATATTGTTTGTTGGGTGTGAGGTTGTTGACAATGATTTCAGAGGGGTCACCTACCCGCATCAGCTGCCAATTGGTTTGTTGGGTGAGGTTGCCAGCGGCGGTGCCGTATCGAACGCAGGCCTCAGCGCTATCGCTAAAGGCGATATGTAGGGTGATTTCTTTGTCGGTAGGACGTCCAAGCAATTCGGTATGCACCAATTTTTGGGCTTGTATTGCGGTGGTTGCAAGGAAACCAACGTAAAATCCAAGGCAGAGTAACTGTGTTTTCATGGGTGATTAAGGGTGTTGGATGATGATTTTTTCGCTGAAACGCTGGTCGTGTGATACCACGGAAAGGTAGTACATCCCTGCAGGGAAATTTTGGGTATTGATTTCGGGGTTGTTGGTGGTGAGGACTAATTGTCCTTGAGAATTGAAGAGCTGAATTTGGGCGGAGGTCCACTGGGTGGGGTATTGCACTAGCAGGCGTTCATTGGCAGGGTTGGGCTGGATTTTAATGGTAGCGTTTTGGGGTTTTTCTGTACCCATGCTGCAGTCTCCCACCGTGTAGGAAAAGGCAATCTCTCCATTTTTGTGTTTGCCATCAAGGGTGTCTTTGGGGAGGTAGGCTTTGATGTAATCCACGGTAATGCAAGCATTATTGACGGTTACGCGGATGTGCCCTGTGCCATCGAGGGTGTCAGAGGTGTAGGCATCGGCGTTGGCGAGTTTGCCAATCATGTAGGTGGAGTCGCTGGGCATGGGGACTTCCTGGTAGGTAACGCCATCCATGATTTCACGGGCAAAGAGGTGGTCATGACCTTGGAAGAAAATATCTACACCATTGTCAACGAACAGTTGATGTATGGGTTTGGCCCATCCGGGTCTTTTGGTAGCGAAGGTGTTGGTGTTGTTTTTATCGAGACCTCCCCATTCGTAGTATTTGGCTTGCACGATGGCGCCCCTGCCTTGGCCCGAAACGTGGTGAGCGAAGACCAATTTGTGTTTGGCTGTGCTGCTTTCCAACGTGGATTTCAGCCAGTCGTACTGGGGTTTGCCGAGCGACCAGGCCCAGCCTCCAGGTTTGGCAGAAGTATCACATTGGTCGCGGTACACATCCATCACAACGAAAAGTGCATCGCCCCAGGTCCAAGCATAGTAATTCTCAGGTAAGTCAATTCCGAAAGGCTCTTTGTTGGTGTTGCCGCTGTAAAATCCATTGGGATAGGGGTTGGGGTAATAGTATTTACGGTAGTATGTACTGTGATGGGCTAGGTTGTTTCCAGGATTTTTAAGAAGGTAATAGTCCATTTCACCTTCATGGTTCCCCAAGCAAACGTAGAAGGGAATGGAGTTGGTGATAGCGCCGAGAAAGGGACGGTAGTTTTTATGAAGGGCATCAATTTCCGTAGATGTGATAGTGAAAGGGTAATGGTCATCACCAAAAATATCGCCCAACGACAACATGAAATCTGGTTTGTCTTTGGCTTGATTTGCCAGGGTGACTTTATACATGTTGGCGATGCCTTTTTTGTCGTACAGGTGCTCATCCGCCTCGATGGTAAAGGTAAAAGCCGATCCAGGGGGGCGCTGCGTATGGAAACTGTATTCGGGCGACGGCGAAAAAGTGGATTTTGTGGGTAGTTTGGACTGCACCCGATAGTAATAGCGGGTATTGGGGAACAGGTTGTGGAGGTCTACTTCATCGGGCTTTATGGCCTTGTGGTTTAAAGTGGGGGTAGTGTGTGAGTAGGTGTTGGGTTGGGTGCCGTATTCGATGTAAAACTCAAGGTCTTGGGTGAATTGGACCGAGGCCGTGATGGAGGTGTCGGTGGGTCTGCCGAGAATGATATTCGGGGTTTGAGCAGCGAGTGTGGATGCTAAAGAAAACAAGCAGAGGACGACAGAAAAAATGTATGTTTTGGTCACGATATGGATTTTATGAATAAGTGTATTCAGGGGATAGACGGGAGGATTGCGAGGTGGTTTAATTCAATAAATAGAATTATTTTATGACAATTCTATGACAATAGTGCCTTATTGTTACGATGCATACGCATCAAATCAAGCGGGTTTGGGCCTCAAATAGGGCTTTTTGTTGAATTTCAGTCGGTGTAAAACACAACAAATTGCAATTGTTATCGAAAAGTTATTGTTGAAATTACTATAACTCGATAATTCGGCTATATTTGACCCAATAAAAATTAATTTACATGAAAAAAATAACTACTCTCGCCGTGTTTGCCGCCTTAGTTGGTAGCAGCTTGGCACAAATCGCTGGTACATGGACTTTGTCGCCAGTGGAAACTTCTTTGGCAGTAGGTCCTGCCAAGGGTGATTTTGGTTGGTGGAAAGTGC
>JBANFU010000276.1:0-2970 GCA_037975865.1 Bacteroidota bacterium | reverse complement strand
TCATTTCCTTCCATGAAAGCAACCACTTCATCGGCTGTTTTCAACTCAGTAAAACCGCCGTTTGTCAATTCTGCACGCATGGGTGCTACAAGCATTTCTGGGTATGGCATAATTGTAAATTTTTAGATTTCTACAAAGATACAAAATTCGTCGAGTGCAACCATTGGCTTTTGGTGCGTCATTTACACAACGCAGCCGCTGAAAATTGGTGAATCTACCCTATCTTTCAATCCGGTTTGTGGACAACAAAACCCCATTGAACTGTGTCTATATGAATCATTTCCAACTCATGAAAAAACGCTACTCCCTCAAGCAGATTGCCCTCTATATTTCCTTGATTTTCCTAGGGCAATTTACATCGCCTGTAAAAGCCTCTCATTATACATTCGGGAGTGAGGTTTGGGCCACGCATATTACCAAGAACAAATATGAAATTAGCTATCGCGCCTACAGAATGTGCGGCGCACCAACGTCTGCGCCGTCTTCCGTTTTTGTGGTAGCCTACGGAGGCAAAAGCGCGGCCTGTGGCACGGTTTCTTTAACCGCCTCGTTGGTATCGAGTTCGGCGATCGGACCCAAATGCTCCACCGCTATTGATTGTGATAAAAGCTACTTATTTAGAGAGCACATTTACAAATGCACTGCCGACTTAGACAGTTCTATTTTCAAGACTATTTTGTCGGGCAGTACCTGCAAAAACATCACATTTGCCGTGTACGGATACTTGTACCCTACCGTGTTGCCTTGTTTCAATTGGGACGCTTATTCCGCAACCACCCTGTATCTGGAAAACCTAGCCAACTGCTCAAAAACCACCAATACACCGCCCGCGCGGATGTTTGATCCATTGAGAATCGTACAACTCGACCGCACCACCATCTTCAATCAAGGTCTTTCCGATACGGCAGAAAGAGATGTCCTTCGCTACGAACTCTCACCCTCCAACTGGGATTTGCCCTACAAAGGCAGAACCTGTGTAAACACACCCACCAAAGATTTAAGTCACCCGTTCACGCCCACTTGTGCCGGCACCACACTGTGTAGCGCGAACACCAAGACAAACCCTGTTCGCGGCACATACTTCGATACCTCAGACGGTGTTTTTATTTTCACGCCCAGTGTAGATGGCGAAATCGGCATGGCTACGGTGAAAGTGAAAGAATATCGAATCGATAAAAATGGCAAATACACACTCATTGCAGAACATCAGCGCGAGATTTCTGCCGTGGTGGTTGACCCAAAAGGCAATAACGAATCTCCCAAAGCCCTGCTCACCCAAAAAAGTGTAATCAAAGTGTGTGTAGGCACCACATTAAAGCAAAAATTTGTGGACTTCGACGACGTTGTAGCTCCCTTTCAAACAGGAACCGACAGTCTTCAAGTCATCGTGCCACCCACCTACCGCGGGGCTTCGATCAAAGTATACAGCTCAGCAAAAAACAAGCGCAGTTTGGAATTCAACTGGACCCCTACCCTTGCCGATACCTTTGCGGAGGGCTATGTTTTCCCAATTAAAGTCGTGGATTTGCATTGCAGCGAACCCCTGTCAACCACTTACAACCTCATCGTAAAAGTATATCCCCAAACAACGGGCACACCCCAAATTTCCTACAAGGGCTGTAACAAACTTACGCTCAATGTGAAGAACTTTTCCGGTGGGAGCGCCCCCAAAGTAAGCTGGCAAATTCTGGATGCGGCGGGCAGCACCGTGGGCACATCGAACCGCGTGAGCGACAGTCTCCGTCTAAACGGCACAGGAAAATACAAAATATTGGCCTTGTTCTCCAACGAAGGCGGCTGTTTAAGATCCTGGGATACCACCATCAGCATCGTAGATACCGTGATCAATTTCCAACTGGGATCCCAAAAACCATTCGCGGATACCCTGAATTGTCCCAATGGCTCCCTCTACCTCGAGCCGAAAAATGTGACCGCCCGCAAAGGGGCTTTGCAATATCGTTGGTACGGTCTCAGTTTCGATGTCGCCAAACAAAACCGCATCCCACGCGATATACCTACCTCCACACTGAACCAAGTGGGCAGCAATAAAAATCTCACCGTAAAAACCAACAAAGACACCGCAATTTTACTATTCATCACCGATGCGCAAGGTTGTACCGAGGCCCAGCAACTCAACATTACACAACTCTTTAGCGATCCAGTTCAATGGAAACATTCGCCACTCTCCCCCATTTGTGCGTCTGATCCCCCGTTGAAATTGATTGACCCCATGACCAAAGACATGTTAGACGGCGGACCCAAAACAAACATCCGTTGTCTGAACGGCAATTATTTGGATAGTTTCGGCCCCAACTACTACAAACTGCGATCCCCGTTAGCCATCAAAGGAGTAGACAAAAACATGCTCACGTTGGTTGCGGCCTACGACACCATGGGCTGCGTAAGCTACGACACCAATACCATTGATATTATATACCGTCCGCAATTCGATTTGGCGACCACCAAAACCGTCTGCTCCGGCGATTCGGCCTTCTACCCTGAAGACGCTGTTGAGAAACCCGCTAAAAATGCGCTGCCCTATGAGTGGAAAATCATTGGCATGCCCTCCAAATCCATCGCTCAGTTGATGACCGCCACCGTAGGGGGCAGAACTGCCACTTATTTGGTGACCCACTTTGATTCGATCGCAGTGGGCAATTATAAACTCCAAGCTTGTGCCGTGGATTCAAACTTGGGTTGTAGGGCCTGCGATACAACCACCATCATCTCCAAAGCCCAAACCAAATTCACCTACACAGGGGACACTTTGTTATGTCCGAACGACGCCCCCCTTCGTCTGCGCGACCAATTGAAGATTTCAACAGGGGAACTCAGTGATACCATCTACAGCGTAAAACTTGTCTCTTTCAATGGCAATAGCAACCCAACCGCTGCCATCCAAAAAATCCTCGATCAAAACAGCAGCGTGTTCACGCCGCGCATCGCCGTGGGAACGGCCATTGTCCGCAT
>JBANFU010000241.1:0-6586 GCA_037975865.1 Bacteroidota bacterium | reverse complement strand
AGATGATCATGGCGCCGTCTCTTTCCGATTTGATAAAAAAGCTATCCAAAAAACCCTGCTCCTTCCAACTTATGACATGGGCCATTTCTTTTTGTCTTAATTCTTCAAAGTTGCCTTTGCTGTGATCAAAGTGCATCGTGATCATTACTGCGATTCTGTTCATGGTTGATTCGTTTAATTTTGAACGCACAAACTTATTACCTTTGACTACAAAGGCTGTATAGACTAAATCAAATGGGATAGTACAACTTTTTAGACCAATAAGACCAATAAAGAACTAGCCTTGAAAAAGACCAAAGATTTCACCCCCGGCAACTGCCCCGTAGTTTACTGCATGAACATCATCGGTGGGAAATGGAAACCCAGCATTATCCACATGATTCGTACCGACAGAAATCGGTACAGTTTGTTACAAAAAAACATCCAAGAAATCAGCAAACAAACGCTTACCAACCAACTGCGTGAACTGGAGATGGATGGCATCATAAAAAGAACCATCTTCCCCGAAATCCCCCCTAGGGTAGAATATCACGTCACAGAATTCGGCAAAAGCCTCTTTCCCATCATCGACAGCATGTACCAATGGGGTAAACTGAACATGAAATCGGAACAAACAGGCTACTGTCAACCCAACGATAAAAATCCCGTCTAACCCCACCCAATCCCATGAAATACTTGCTCAAACTCGAAGCCCTCGGCTTGCTTGCCCTATTCACCTCCATTTATGCCGTTCATTTTCCTGGTAATTGGGGACGCTATTTCGCCCTATTTTTTATCCCCGACATTGCATTTGCATTCTATTGGGCTTCCAAAAAACTGGGAACCGCGGCTTACAACCTCCTTCACCATCAAGGGTTTTTAGCCATCGTGCTGATGATCGGTGTCTCACTTCACCACGATCTCCTCACCCAAGTGGCCCTGATATTTTTATCTCATTCTACCTTTGACCGGATCGCGGGTTATGGTTTAAAACACTTCGACAGTTTTGATCATACCCATTTGGGATGGATTGGCAAAAGCAAACATCGAAACCAAGAATAATCCAATCTCCGTCCCTGGACCCGTCGTCCACCTACACAATGACCCACCCGCACCAACGATTTTTAAAAACCCATGGCCTACTCTGAACACCAAGCTGATCGAATTCGGCATAGACTCAAACACCTCCACTGCATTGAAAAACCGATGATGGGCGGATTGATTTTCATGATTAACGACGCCATGTGTGTAGGATTGGATTTTGACAAATCCTCAAAACAAGACCGATTGATGGTCCGTGTTGGCAAACTCAATTATGAAGAATTACTCAATCACAGTTCCAGCAAAGTCATGGACTTCACTGGAACTGTAATGAGAGGTTTCCTATTTATAGAAGCACATGGGTTTGATTCCGACCAAGATTTAGACTTTTGGATAGCGAAAGCCTTGGAATTCAACACCCTATTAACCAACCAATGATGGCAACACCCCATCATTCAACCTATCCCAAATCCCGAACAAACCAATAATCGGTCTGCGGCGTTGAGCCCAACGGAAAATCATTTTTAACACCGCTGTTGACGAATCCGTGTTTTTCGTAAAATCCACGTGCACGGAAATTGTATTCCCACACCGATAAATACATTTTCTCATACCCCAACTGCTTTGCAAATGCAATCGCAAAATCCATCAATTCATTGGCTGCACCCGTCCCATGGAATTCTTTCAGCACATACAAGCGCACCAATTCAATGGACCGAAACGGCTTCAGTTGTTCAAGTGGACATCCATATATTGTATTGATCCGCATGTAACCGGTTGTAACACCCTCATGCTCGTGAAAGAAGAAATTATCATCAGGATCATTCAATTCCAGCGCACATTGTTCTGCGTTAAAATACCGCTCCAATACCCCTTTCATATCCTCCAAGGTACAAGTGTTTCCAAATGTATCATCGAAGGTCTTCCGGCCGATGGTTTGCAGTAACCCAACGTCTTGTATATCTCCTTTGCGAATCATTTTCCAAAGATATTTATGCATTTGTTGAAATTGAGTGAATTTATCTGTGAGTGTATACATTTCTGTATTTTCGTCGAACCATAAACAAAACACTGCTCGGCCGCTTTATTCATGATCCAACAACAAATCCAAACCTACCTAAAAAGTATACCTCCGGAAAAACGTGCAGATTTGATTGATTTACAAAAACTTATATCAGAACTTTTTCCAAACTACCCTTTGTCGTTCCACACTGGTTATGACACCACCGGAAAACAAGTCTCTAATCCCAGCATTGGGTATGGTAATTACCTACACACCTTCTCCAATGGGACAACCAGCTCAATGTACCAAATTGGTCTCAGTGTTAACAACAACGGCATTAGTATTTACTTATTGGGACTTTCGAAATCGATAAATATAAAAGAAATATTCACTTCCAATATCGGCAAAGCCCAGATTACCGGTTATTGCATCAAATTCAAACGACTTAGCGAAATCAATTTACAAATCCTTGGAAAGGGACTTACAACGCTCTACGCCACCGCCGCTTCTAACTGAGCGATGTCGAATTTGGTCATCTGCATAAACGCATAAGCGGCCTTCGGCGCTGTAACAGGATTGGTCATCAACTTACCCAACACCGATGGCACCACCTGCCATGAAACTCCATATTTGTCCTGAATCCAACCGCACTGACCTGGCACACCCTCTTGCGCAAAATAATCCCAATAATGATCAATCTCCGCCTGGGTATCCACCGTCAACACAAAGGAAATTTTTTCATTGAACGATACATGGGCCATCCCGTTGTTCAACCCCATGAACCGCATACCCGCCATCTCGTATACCACCGCCAATGGATTCTCAGAAATCAACGTAAAATCGGGGAAAACGCCACTGTAGTACGTGGCCATTTCCTTGGCGCTGTCATGACTCCACAAGCAATTTGAGAACTTCACCGACATATCAATTGGCCTCTACGTACCCTTTGAAACGATCCAAAATCATCTGCCATCCCGCCTGCTGCATCTCCTCCGGGTTTTGATTTTCAGGCTCAAATGCCTCCACCACCCGCGTGCCAGACTCGTGGGACTCGAATGTAGTGATCCATTTGCGACCATCACCCAACAGAACGGCAATGCACTTATGCATCTCAACCGACTCATATACCCCACCAAAATCAAATGAAAACGACCCATCACGCGCTGCCATGGTAGAAACAAAACTTCCGCCAGTGCGCAAATCCACCTCGGATTTCGGACAATGCCAATCATCACCGGCAAAATTCCATTGTTGAATGTGTTGTGGCTCAGACCACATCGCCCAAACCTTCTCAACAGGCGCCGCAATGATTGTTTCTATGGTTATCATGCCGCGAACTTACGGAATCGCACACCCATTTTTTTAACCCGCCCCCCAATTTTCTATCGAATTTCATCGGCTTTCATCGATTATAACATTCTCATTATCTCCACACTGCAAGACAATACTATCATTGCATCGATGAAAACACCATTCAACAAATATCTCTACTTGGGATTTCTTCTGCTCGGAATTTATCAAGCCGCCGCCAACAAAAACTATATGGAAGCCGCCTCACAAATGGGTATCGCACTGGCATTTGACCCGTTTGATACCGAGCAGCCTTGGCCCAATCGTCCCACCTGGCAAAAAGCCACATTGATTGTGCACCTGGCCTTGGTTGCCGCACTGTTCGGTCTTGCTTTGGGTCTCAACGATAAATAACCCATGTACATTTCCATCACAGGCCTTAAACCCAAGGGCATCATCAGCTTCTTTCGATTCTGGCGATTGGCCATCCCCTCGTTTGCCCAAGCACAAGCAGCACCGGGTATTCACTTTTCTCAAGTGAAACGCATTCAAGGCTATCAATGTACCCTCACCGCCTGGGAAAGTCGCGATCATATGCTCGCCTTTATGCGGTCGGGCATCCACCTGAAAGCCATGAAATCCTTTCATCAAATCGCCACTGGCAAAACCTATGGGTACGAATCCAACGACATACCCTCCTGGACGGTAGCGTTTCAACTGCTGCAAGAAAACGGCAAAAATTATTAACCGACGGAAACCTGCCCGCCGTCACCTAATTTTGTGGGAAACAACAAGATTCATTTACCCATGAAATTCGCCAAACCCCTTTTCTTGCTGATCACCTTGGGCTTCGCCGCCTTCGCTCAAGCACAAACCTATCAGCTCACCCACTATTTCCTCAATATCGGAAACAGCCCCAAACCCTATAATGGCGAATTAACCATTTCGGACTCCTTTGTTACCTTCACCGCCTTCCCAAATGCCACGGGATCCACGCCCAATGATACCGCCGCCACCATTACCAAAGAGCGCATTGCCATCAATAAAAAAGGGTATTACGTGAAAACCATTCAAGGAAATGTAGCCAAAAATTACACCATTGAACTCAGTGGCGACAAAGCCGAAAAAAAAGCAGGTATTTATTAT
The DNA here is from genome assembly GCA_037975865.1 of Bacteroidota bacterium. GTDB lineage: Bacteria > Bacteroidota > Bacteroidia > NS11-12g > UBA955 > UBA955. Next base: position 2,127 of record JBANFU010000241.1, on the reverse strand, counting down.
ATCACATTGCTGGCCGTCCCCAATAGCGGACCCAGAATCACCCTCTATTTCAAGGCAAAACTCGCCAGCGCACCAACCACACCTTAATTTTAGTTGGACTACCTTGCTTCCGCCCCATCTTCTACAATATCATCCGCTGTTGTTCGATACCCACGAGCAATTCGCTCTTTTCGATGCCCTTCAAGTAGAAATTCCGTGGACGCAAACACACATTACCCTGTTTGGTAAAACCCATCCAACACCCAGACTCACCGCTTGGCATGGCGACCCCCATTGCGTCTACACCTACAGTGGCGTTGTGAATCAACCCCTCCCGTGGACACCCAGTCTTCTTACCATTAAAAACCGCATCGAAAGCCTTACCCCAGGTGCCACCTTCAACTGTGTGCTACTCAACTTTTATCGCGATGGGAGCGACAAAATGGGCTGGCATTCTGATGACGAAAAAGAACTCGGACCCAACCCCTGCATCGCCTCGGTGAGTTTTGGATCTACCCGCCGGTTCGATTTCAAACACAAAACCGAAGCCAACAACAAATTTTCCATCCATCTGGAGTCGGGCTCGCTGCTGCTGATGCAAGGCGATATGCAACACCATTGGCTGCACCAAATCCCCGCACAAAAACGCATAACCACCCCCAGAATCAACCTCACATTTAGAAACATCCCTCTCAAATGATGATGCGATACCTTCTTTTGACCCTCGGATTCCTCGTCGCTACATTGCAAGCACAAAAAGGATGTACCGATCCACAAGCCAGCAACTACGACCCCGCTGCTCGCTACAACGATGGCTCCTGCCTGTATCCCAGCACCCTGATATCACCCAAAATAGTGGTACAAAAACTGTCCGACACCCTCAATGAAACCTCAGGGTTGGCGAAATTTGGTGAACAGTGGTTCAGTCACAACGACGGCGGAAATCCCGCTGACCTGTACCAACTCAACAAGAATGGAAAAATCAACAAAGCCTATCCCATCCGGCAGGCCAACAACGACTGGGAGGACCTCACGTTTTCAGATTCCTTTGGATTTATCGGCGATTTTGGCAACAATGCAGGCAACAGGCAAAACCTGCGCATACTCCGATTCAAGACAAGCGCGCTGAACTCGGCCAGTCCCACGATTACCCTCCCCGTTGATTTGATTGAATTTAGCTACGCCGACCAAGCCAACTTCAGTCCCACCACCAATAGCACACCATTTGATTGCGAGGCTTTGATTTACTGGAACGACAGCCTACATCTGTTCACCAAAAACTGGCTCAATGGTTACACCAAGCGTTACGTATTGCCCAATGCCCCTGGACAATATGTTGTTGCGCCCCGAGATTCGCTACTCCTGAATTTTTTGGTTTCGGGTGCCGCGTCGTACCACAATCGCATTGCACTGGTGGGATACGACAAATCGGGCAATGGTTTTTTGTCGCTCCTGTGGGATTTCCCCAACCACCAACCCTTTCTGGGCAACAAACGACACATCAGCTTGGGCAGTTTTATCGCCACAGGTCAGATTGAATCCGTGGCCTTCGCCGATAGCACCACCCTGTACGCCACCAACGAAAAATATGTAGTTGCCAACCGCTGGATGGAAATTCCATTGCTATCCGTGTGGGGAAGCACCGCCTACAACAAAACACCCAAGCAGCCCCTAGGATTTTCGATCGCACCCAACCCCACAATGGGGATTTTGCATTTGCGCTGGACACAACCTTGCAAACGCTGTATTTCGATCAAGATCTTTCCAATAAATCAACCAGGAACCACAGTTTTCGAACGAAACCAATGGATCGATGCCGGCAGTGCAGATGTACAAATTCAACTGAGCGAAGGGCTCGCCGCAGGGACCTACATTGTGCAGATCGATGGGATTGAAAGGAAGTTGCGGCTGCAAGAGAAGGTCTTGTATCAGCCATAGAATTCGCCCAAATTCAACATTTGAAGACAAGAATCATTAATTTCACCCCATGTTTGATAAGATAGGTCAGTTGGCCGTTCGTTTTATGCGATGGATTTCTTCCGTTTGGCGAAATTTCATTGGAACTATTTTGGGCCTGGTTGTGGGCGGAAACGTAAACTTGGCCCTCATCAACATCAGCACGGACATCATTCCGGCGCCGGCGGGTGC
>JBANFU010000137.1:0-2743 GCA_037975865.1 Bacteroidota bacterium | reverse complement strand
AAAGTTGGGAAACCGAATTTGTGGTTGAATCCGAGAACAATGCCAACTACATCAATCAGTACTTTCCTTACTTCAACGTGAACAAATTGTACGCCGATGCTTTTCCCCAATCTACCACAGGTAACAATGAAAAGTATCCCGAAATGAGCGCGGCCATCAACCGTACCATGAACGATGGCGCCTTGTTTATGAACTATCAAGGCCACGGCGGATTGAAAGGTTGGGCCCAAGAATCCATGCTAGACATTCCCATGATCACGGCATGGAACAATCCCTACCGAATGCCCATACTGTTCACTGCCACCTGCGAGTTTAGTGCATTTGATGACCCCAAAGTGCAAAGTGCGGGGGAGTTGGCCCTGCTGAATCCAAAAGGTGGAGCCATCGCCTTGATGAGTACCACGCGTTTGGTTTATGTGAGCGGGAATACGCAAATCAATCGCGACTTCTGGACAAACTACGGATTCCCCAAGCCCAACGAGCCCATACCTACACTGGGAGAGGTATACCAACGGATGAAAAATCGTCCGAGCTACACAACCGAGGACAACAAATTTGCCTTGTTGGGTGACGCCAGTATGCCCATTGCTTTTCCCAAGCATTTAATTCAGGTTGATTCGGTTCAGGGTTTGCCGGTAAGCGCTTTTAGAGATACCATCAAAGCATTCTCCGTGGTGCGGTTGTCGGGCCATATAAATGAGCGTTTGGTAGGTCCGTTTAACAACTTCAACGGGACGATGTGGGTGAAAATCTATGATAAGCCCCTACAGAAATATACTTTGAACAATGATGGTCAAGCGCAGCCCGTGGCGTTCTCAGAGCTCTCTGGCGTTTTGTTTAATGGTCAAGTAACGGTGAAAAACGGTCGCTTCAACTTGGTGTTTTCTGTGCCAAAGGACATTGCCTACAACTACGGTATCGGTGTGGCCAAGTTTTATGCGCACAACGGTGAAACCGACGCAGCAGGCTCGTGGCAATTTTTCATCGGGGGCAGCGAAACCCTTCAATCGGTGGACACCGATGGCCCAACCATCAAATCGTTCATGCAGGACACCACCTTTGTAGACGGCGGGAAAGTGGCCCGAGATGTTGATTTTGTTGCTCGGATTTTTGACAAAGACGGCATCAATTCCACCGGCGCTGGTATTGGTAGAGATATGCAACTGATTATCGATGAGGGGACTGAAAATCAGAAGAGTTTTGTACTGAATGACTATTTTGGATACGATGTCAATAGCTACACGAGAGGTACGGTGAGATTTCCGCTCTCGGGTCTGGTTCCTGGCAGGCATACATTTACTTGCAAAGCGTGGGATATTTACAACAATCCAGGGAAAGGAAGTGTAACCTGTTTGGTGATTCCTCCACGCACTTTGGAGATTACGGGATCTTTGGCTTACCCCGTACCATTTCAAGACGAGTTAAAAGTATGGGTTCAACACACCTTGCCGGGTGAAAATATCACCGCCCGTTGGAAAATCACTGATGCCCAAGGAAGAGTGGTTGATCAAGGGGAAACTTTCCATGAGTCTGCTCAAGCGAAGTTGACGGTCATTGATTGGAACGGAACGTCGTCGAGCGGAGCGCAATTACAGGGCGGAGTATTCTTTTATCAAGTGATTTTAATCACCGAAGATGGCCTTGAAAATCAAGTGGGTGGAAAGTTTGTCAAAGCACAATGATTTTGAATTTCTTTCGTTTATTTCAAATATCTTGCTTTCACCATTAGGATGCACAAAATCGAAACCATATTTTTGCCATTACGCGATATGAAAAAAACAGCAGCCATTGCTTTATTATCACTTTCTGCATGGGCGTCTTTGGATGCACAAAATAACTCAATGACTTCCAAGCAGTTGGCTGGTCAACTTAATACAGTAACCACCATGGTGCCCTTTTTGACCATTACCCCAGACAGTCGCTCAGCGGCCATGGGTGATGTTGGGGTTGCCTTGTTTAATCCCGACGCCAATAGTGGATGCTGGAACATGGCGAACTTGGTGCATGCCAAGAACAAAACAGGATTCTCTTTGTCCTACGCGCCTTGGTTGCGTCAGTTGGTGGATGATGTGGGATTCTCTTATTTGTCGGGCTATGCCAAGGTAGGCAAGGGGTCAGCTGTTTCCGCCTCGATGCGTTATTTCTCTTTGGGAAACATTCAGTTCACCGATTTTGAAGGCAATCCAACCGGCAATTTCAATCCCAATGAGTTTGCTTTTGACGGGGGATACGCCACCCAATTCAACAACAACTTCTCGATGGGCGTGAATTTGCGTTTCATTTACAGCAATTTGACCGGTAACCGCGCTTTCAATGGTATCGATTACAAAGCAGCCATGGGAGCAGCGGGAGATGTGAACTTGCTTTACAAGACAGAGGTGAAAAACCCCAAAGGCGGATTCGATAAATTGCAATTTGGTTTGAATCTGCAAAACATCGGTTCCAAAATGACTTATTCTTCCAAAGAGAAGCGTGACTTTATTCCTACCAACATGAAGTTGGGTGTGGGCTATAGCCACAAAATTGATGACTACAATACGGTGAACATCTACGCGGACATCAACAAATTGCTGGTGCCCACACGCCCATATTATTTGGTATCTTACACGGGAGACGATTCTTTGATCAATGGCGTACGTCAGTTTACAGGAATTGATCCCAACGTCAACACCATTCAAGGGATGATTCAATCATTTTATGATGCGCCCGGAGGATTCGCGGAAGAAGTTAAGGAGTACAATTT
>JBANFU010000096.1:0-8495 GCA_037975865.1 Bacteroidota bacterium | reverse complement strand
GGACCGCACCAAGTGGCAGTGTGGTAAACAACGAAAGAACGCTGTTTGTTGGTAACAGTCAAGGCAGTTCCGCCATTTCCACCATCTGGATTGTCGGGCTTACAGCTCTGCATTATTCCTGCAAAACTTGCAGCAACAACGGCCAATAGAAGTAATTTTTTCATAAGGTTTATTATTGTTCTAAATAGTTGAAAAGCGAATTAACACTTTTTCGCCCTTAAATCCAATGAAAATCCGTTTCATTTCACCAAAAAAGGAAAAGTAATGACAGCAACATTACCTTTGTGTGGATGTCTGGGGTCATTGCCAAGAATAGTTTTTGGGCGTCCATTGTCAATTACAGTGGAAGCGTAGTGGGTTTGTTTACGACCTTCTACTTATTTCCGTTGGTTTTTACGACCAGCGAAAATGGGGTCTTTCGACTGTTTATAGAAATGGGTGCCTTGTTGGCCGGGGTTGCTCAGATGGGTACTGGCTACTCTATATGGAAGTTTTTTCCCCGGTTTAAGAATGAAAACGGGCACAACGGGGCTGGATTTTGGCTGATTTCCATTCCGTTGATCGGGTTTGTGGTAGTGGGTTTGTTGTTGTTATGGGGACAGCCTTGGGTGGTGCACTATTTGATCGAAAACAGTGGAGATTTTCTGCCGTACTACTATTGGTTAATTCCGTTTGTATTCTTCTTTGTCTTCAATACAGTTTTTGAGATTTTTTTGGCTGCGTTGGGGAACATCGTATACTCCTCTTTTTTAAGGGAGAACGTAGTGAGGATATTGTTGGGGTTGTTGGGCTGGTGCTATTACATCGGTGTTGTGAATTTTGACCAAACGATGTATTCCATTTCGGCGGTTTATGGGGTGGTGATGGTGTTGAATTTGGTCTATTTGCTTCGAAAAACATCGCTCAGCTTTAAGCCTGATTTGCAGTTTGTTCGTGAGCAAGAAGGGCTGAAAGGGGAGTTTTATCGCTACACGGGTTATTTATTTCTCACCTACGTTGCGATGTTGGTATTGCAGCGCATGGATTTTCTGATGGTGAGTTCCATGAAAGGGTCTGCCGATACCGGGATTTATGCCATCGCTGTGAATATGGCTGTATTGATTGAGATCCCTACCCGCAGTATTTTGCAAATTGCAAATCCTAAGTTGTCGGAGGCGATACATGTAGGGGACCGACAAGAGATCCAGCGATTGTATCAGAAGACCAGTTTGAATCAATTCATTTTGGGGGCGTTGGCCTTGCTGTTGATATGGATTAACATTGATGTATTTTATCATTTCATGCCCAACGGTGAGGTTTATGAAACGGGTAAGTGGGCTGTGTTCTATCTCGGGGTTGGCAAATTGTGTGTATTGCTTCAAGGGAACTCCGCGGCGATGCTCATTTTTTCGAAGCGATATTATTTGTCGCTGTTGTTGAATGGGGTGTCCATTGTGGTTGGGGTGTTGCTCAATCGGTATTTGATCCCCATTTATGGAATCAACGGTGCGGCTTTGGCCACAGGGGGTGTTTGGTTGGCTTCGGGGATTGTTATGGCAATTTTGGTGTACGCTGTTTACGGTATGCAACCCATCACGCGGGGTGTGGTTCTGAGCTTGGGGTTGTTTTTGGCAGCGTTTTACATCAATGACCTTTGGATGGGTTCCGACAATCTGTTATTGATTGCCGCTGTAAAAACCTTGGTTATTATGGGTGGCGTGCTTTTTATATTGCTCCGATTCCGATTGAGCGAGGATGTTTACAGCATGGCCAAAAAAATGCTATTGCCCTTGGGTGTGCGGTTGAAGGATTGAAATTTGAACAGTCTAGCCAAATAGCACATCATCATCCATTCGCTTGAACTCATCCACAAACCCTTGCGGTGTAATATTGATGACCTCGATTTTACGGTGATGAGCGTATTTGTTTAGTTCAAAGTAACTCTGATGTAGTTTGGCGAGATTTTCAAAAACTTGTCGCAAATGAACTCTGCCGCTGCCATCGGCGTGAACCAAAGGGTGCTTGAAGGCGTCGGTAGTGTAAAAATGAGACACCGACTCGTAGACAGTGTTGTCGGGACCTACAATCAAATTGCGGTGAAAGTCATGATCCAAGCCGCAGCAGTAAATGCGTTGAATGGGCAAATGCAGCGCGTGAAAAATGGCCGCATTGATTACATTCTGACATTGGGGCATTCCCAAGCGAAGGTCGAAGGCCCAATTTTTAAAGAATTGAAATCCGCGGGTGACCGTGTAATTATAAGCTTGAATGTTTATGCTGGCCTGTTTCGCTTTTTGAACGATGAACGTATTTAAGTATTGTCTGGGAATAAACAAGGTGAGTCCCCAATTCTGATTTAGCAGCTGTCTCCAAGTTTTATTGATTTGATCCTGCCAAACTTCAAATTCCGGTTTGGTTTTGGTTCGAGGATGCAGGCTTGGGTTATTCCAGATGGCTTCTGAGAATAGAAAAAAATCACCATCGTGGAGTAGGTATAAATCCGGTTTGAGATCAAAGAATACGGGGTCTATGGCGAATTTATTGACAGCCAACAAATGTGCCGCTGGTTTTTGTTTAATGGCTTTGTTAATGAAATGTTTTGCCGAAGGACCATTTCCCAAAACTACCACCTGGGGATGGGTCAAATGAGGTATTGATTTTGCAACTGGCCGACTTTTGACGACCATTTTGCCAATGGATAATATGGTTTGAATGAACTGTTGCAAAATCAAATGCCGTGTTCTTTGAGTACAGTGTCTAAGACATTACACCGAATCAGGATTTCCTCTACAAATTCTCGGAAGGCTCCGTCACCGCCTTTTTTTTGTGTAACGAAGTGACACAAGTCTTTGATGTAATTACTGGCATTGGCGGGTGCGCATGCAAATCCCACGGCCTTTAACAATTGAATATCTCCGAGGTCATCACCGATGTAGGCAACCTCTATCAATGAAATGTTTAATTCATCGCAGATGGCTTGTGCCACGGGTAATTTGTCTTTGATGCCCTGGTGAAGACGATCAATGTTCAGTTTTTTTGCCCGGTTTGCAACAATTTGCGTTGTTTCTCCCGTGATGATTCCTATTGGAATATTGAGTTGACGGCAATAGATAATTCCCGCGCTGTCAATGGTGTTAAACTTCTTCCATTCATTCCCCGTTTGATCATAATACATGCCTCCGTCGGTCCATACACCATCAATGTCAGTTAATACAAGTTTGGGTAATTTCATGGTTTTTCGATATTCGAAAGTATGTTTTTGGAATGAATTTTCTCGCAAATGATCCAATCTTCGGGTTCGTCAATTTCGAAAGAAGTAAATTCGGGCATTTCACATATTAAAACAGGTTCTGTAAGTCTGTTTTTGCTTGATTTTATGTTGCTTACTGAGTTGATGTAGAATGATCCGTTTTCGAGCAGTATCCCGGGGAAATCTTGTCGTCTCGGTCGAGCTCGATAATCATAATTCAGGGGCGTACCATTGCGATTCCATAAAAATCGTTTGAATGTGGCACAAGAGATGACGGACGCGGTTGGATTGTTTTCAATTAAACTCAGTCCTTTCGTTATATCGGTAGAAGTGATGAAAGGGTTGGTTGCTTGAATGAGTATGAACAGGTCTGTGTCGGAATGGCTAGAGCATTCCAGGTATTCCAACATGACCGATTCGGTACTGGCTGTGTCGTTGGCATTCTCAGGAATTCGATTGTATATAACGAGTTTTGAGAATTGGAAGGCACGCGCTGTCTCTGCGATGGTTTCATCATCGGTTGCAATGACAATTTGCGAAACTTCACGGTTTTCTTGGGCTGCAAGTGCGGACCAATACAACAGCGGTTTGCCGTTGAAGTTTTTGATGTTCTTGCCAGGGATGGATTTACTGCCTCCGCGAACGGGTATGAACGCGACCACTGCCATATTATCCTCTGTATTTGAGTTTGTCGCGCTGAACTTGTTCTATTTCCAATATTTCTGCCGATTTGGTTCGCAATGATTCATGCACAGCTTTTAGGTCGCGGGCAAGTTTTTGCAAACCGGCAAATTCCAAAGAGGCTGCATGATCGGTGCCTTTCCATGTACGGTCCTTGGTGAAATGTCTCTCAACCCAGTTGGCTCCGAGTGCATAGGCTGCAATGTCAACGGCAATGCCTAGGTGATGTCCTGAAAAACCGATGTCTTTCACATCTTTGCCATAAGATTGGATAATTCTGGGGATTTCGAGAAGGCATATATCCTTGAAAGGCACTGGGTACCCAGAGGTGCAAGAATAAACCACCAAACGAGAGGCTTGATTCTTTTCTTTGAAAAATTGGATGAGTTCATGCTCTTCTTCATGGGTTGTCATACCCAACGAAACATGGACTTCGCCTTGGTATTCATCACGTAAAACTTGGAGTAAACCAATGTAATTGTTGCAAGCTGAGGGGACCTTCAAAAAGGTGGGGTTGATTTGAATGATTTCTCGCGCTGAGGTGATGTCCCAGACCGATGTAGAATATTCAATTCCGATAGCATCGGCATATTTTTTCAGATCGGCGTGTTGCTCTAATGAAAACTCAAGAAATTCTCGGTGTTCTCCGTAGGTGTTGCCGTAAGAGTTTGCGGGATTGGGGTGTGGTGTGTTGTACTGCTCCTCCGTCAATAATTCTTTGTTATTGCGCTTCTGAAATTTGGCCACATGGGCTCCAGCTGCTTTTGCCATTGAGATCAACTCCTTGGCTATTTCCATATCGCCTTTGTGGTTGCAACCGATTTCGGCAATGAGTTTGGGCTGTTGGTACATGATATTCTTTATGATTGTGTAAACCGAGGTACAACAAAAATACGGAAATGAAGGCAAAAGCCATAATTTTGTTGACTATGCATGCGTTTCAAAGAATGTTAGGCAAAGGTTCTCCAAGTATTAAGTTGAACGCTTTGCAAATTGAAAAGCGGGATGAAGTGGCGATGAAAGTTGCTTCGGGCGCGTATGGTTTTGAGGAAGTAGCCTGCTTGAATTGCGGGGGTGCTGATGCCGAAGTCATCGCTGAGCGAGATCGATATGGGTTGTTTTTTTCCGTAAAGCTCTGTAAATCATGTGGTTTGGCGTATACATCGCCCCGTATGGATGGTCGTGCGTACGGACAGTTCTACGATGATGAATATAGACCACTATACGTGGGTGCCGAGCGCGCAGGCGATGCTTTTTACATCGAACAAAAAAGGCAGGGTCAGCGAATCATTCACTATTTGAAGGAGCAGAACATTTCCTTGGATAAACCAATGAAAGTGTTGGAAGTGGGATGTGGCGCAGGTGGAATTTTGGCTGTTTTTAAAGAAATGGGACACCAGATTTTGGGCTTGGATTTGGGGTCGGAATACGTGAATTATGGGCGAGGCAAATACGGACTTGATCTTCGCGTTAGTTATCTATCAGATTTGGATAGTGAATTTAAGCCCGACTTAATTATTTACTCGCATGTGATGGAGCACATTCTCAATCCGATGGAGGAAATGAGAGAGATTTTCAATCGATGCGATCGCAACACCCTGGTGTACATAGAGGTGCCCGGCTTGAAAAATATTCACAGAGCCTATCAAATGGATGTGATGAAGTATTATCAAAATGCGCATGCTGTTCATTTCACGCTTTCCAGTTTGATGGCGATGATGAACAAATGTGGCTTTGGATTAATCGCGGGGGATGAATATGTTCACGCTGTTTTTAGGGTGAATAGTGAAACGATTGCTTTTGAAAATGAGTACGATTCTACGCGTTCATATTTGCTGAAAACGGAGAAAAATCGTTGGAAATATCCTTTTAGTTTAAGAGCGATGAAAGGAGAAGTTAAGCGTTGGTTGAGGAAGTTGCGGGGTTAGCATTTCCATTTGAATTACGTACTTTTGCCCACACTATGCTGAATCTGATCATTTTTGGCCCTCCGGGCGCGGGCAAAGGCACCCAAAGCGAAAAATTGTTGAGCAAATACCAACTGCAGCACATCTCAACCGGTGATTTGTTGCGTGCAGAACGCAGTGCTGGTACTGATTTGGGGAACCAAGCCAACGAATATATTTCGAAGGGTGAATTGGTGCCCGATGCCGTGGTGATTGGAATGGTAAAGAATTTTATGCTGTCTCACCCCGAGGCCAAAGGTTTCATTTTCGACGGGTTTCCTCGTACCACCCCCCAAGCGGATGCCTTGGATGTGATGTTGCAAGAATTTAACACCGGCATTTCCATTGTACTGGGGTTGGAAGTAAATGAAGACGAACTGGTGAAGCGATTGTTGTTGCGCGGGCAGAGTAGCGGTCGTGCCGATGATCAAGATGAATCCACCATCAGAAATCGTTTTCAAGAGTATCAAAACAAAACGCTGCCCCTTCAAGGCTATTATCAAACCCAAGGCAAATACCATGGGGTAAATGGCATCGGCGAGGTTGAAGCCATTTTTGATGCCCTGTGCGCCCACATCGATTCCATTTAATATGATGAAGCCCTTTCCCACATCGGTGGAGTGGGTCTTTTTGGATCTCGATAATACCCTGTGGGATTTTGATGCCAATGCCAATGAGGCGCTGAAAGAACTCTATCGCAGGCATGAGTTACATTTGCATTCTGATTTTCATGTGGATCAGTTTGTCTCGTTGTATCAAGACGTCAATTCTGCCTATTGGAAGCGATACGAATTGGGAGAGGTAAGCAAAGAAGTTTTACGCACTGCGCGCTTTACCGATACCTTTGATTTGATGGGTGTGCCCGGTGCACTGCAACCCAAAGATGTTTGGCAAGAGTATTTGGATATCTGTCCGATCATGACCCAAATGATGCCAAAGGCGCTCGAAGCCCTGGATGTGCTGAAATCGCGCTTCAAAATCGCCCTGTTGACCAATGGATTTGAAGCCACTCAGCAAACCAAAATTCGCTGTTCAGGGATAGCGCCCTACATTGATTTTATGGTCACATCCGAATCGTTGGGTATCGCCAAACCCAACAAACTTTTTTTTGATCACGCCCTAAGCCAAGCCGAATGCGAGGCCTCGCATGCAGTGTATTTGGGGGATACTTGGGATACAGACGTGACCGGTGGGCTGCAAGCGGGAATCAGGACCTATTGGTATCGAAGAGGACAAGCCCATCGTGAAGAAACGCACCCTTTATACGGAGGCGCGGTGGAGGATTTGATGGCCTTCGCCCATTTGTAACCGCTGTGTGCTGTCTTTTGCGTATTTTTGCCTAAATGATACGCATGAAGAATCGCAGTTTGGTTGTGTTGGCGATGGTGTTTGCCGGCATGGGAGTGGCTAAAGCTCAAGGGTTTGAGTTGGAAAATGGCAAGGCAGAGCATACGTTCTACCCCGATGCTACCCAGCCTGTTGATTGTGCCGTCCATTTCAAAAATCTCAAGAAATCAGCCATTGTTTTTGCTTACGAAAAAGTGAGTATCGACTATCCTACCGCTTGGGATGTGTCGTTTTGTGACAACCGAAATTGCTATGCTACATTCCTGAACAACGATACCATGGCCAAAGTGGCCCCCAACGCAGAAGCGTCGTTGAAAATTACTGTGTTCCCCAATGGCAAAGCAGATACTGCCATCGTTAAATATGCCATTTGGGACTACGATAACCCAACGGATCGGGATACAATTACATGGAATATTTTCATTCGCTGGGGTGCTAACACGCAATCTTGGCTGGTGGATAGGGCTACGGCTTATCCCAACCCCGTGAAAGACATGCTGCATGTGGTGGGTGTGGTTGCTTCGCAAGGACAGTTGGTTGATGCCAAAGGTGCTTTTGTGAAAGCCGTTATTTTGAACGAAGGTCGTGTGGATGTTTCGGATTTGTCGTCTGGGATATATTCCCTGATTCTAGAAACTCCCCAGGGTGTGAGTCGCGTGGGATTCGTGCGTCAATAACTGATCCTTTACTGGAGAAACCATGCTCGGCGTTCCAGTTTTTGGTTGGCTTCTAGTTCTCTTTTTGTCGGCATTTCTGTCGGCCAGCCACTATGCAAAATTAATCCGTGAAACAGGCGGGTTCAAATCGAGTTGGATTTGGGCTTGGGTGTTTCGATTTCTGGCTTGGTTTGCGCTGCTGATTTTATTTTTTAATCCATGGTGGATTCGGGTGAGTCAGTGGGTTCAGGACCCTGTTTTATTGGTCTACAGCGACACAAGTAAGTCCATAACTTCCAATGATTTGCAGGTTTGGTCGGGCTTAAAAAAGCAATTGGAAGAAACCAAAGGGGTGAAAGTGCAATTGCATCCGTTTTCCGACGTTGTCTCGGTTTCGGGTCAATCGAAAGGATTGAACTTATATCATACCAATTTGTCGGCGGTGATTCAACATGCCAATCAGGTGGCATCGAATTCTCCGGTTGCGGGGGTGGTGTGGTTTACCGATGGCATTAGCAACGAAGGCAGAAATCCTCAATTTGAACCTTTTGTGCCGGGAATTCCATTGGTTGCTGTGGGGGCGGGTAATCCCGAGCCACAAATTGATGCCTCCATTGAATCGTTGCAGTGTAACGA
>JBANFU010000222.1:0-3445 GCA_037975865.1 Bacteroidota bacterium | reverse complement strand
TTGGCAGAATTCATATTCACAAACCCCCGAGTCAGTTTCAATGGGATTTCGTATTCGTAATAGTTTGAGGTAAGGTCGGTTCCAAAACGAATGAAAGCAGAAACTTCGCCATCGGCCACTGGATTATTCAAGCTTTCTTCGGCGTGAACAAACATTTGCATCCTCTTGTAGTTACGTGCGTCAAAGGTTGTTGTTTTGAAGGCTGCCCTAGAATCGCCGGCTTTCAAATCACAGACTTTCAACGATAGTGACTGTTCGTTTTCAAGTACGGTACCTAAGCTGGCCATGTTTTGGACCCTTACAATTCCTGGGGGTGAAACATAGGCTATGGGCAAACGTTTGCTGTTTTCTTCTATGTTAACCGTGCTTACAACGAATTTGGTGCCGTCGTTCGGATCTTGCGGTACAATTACGCCTGGGGTCTTCAATGAGTTGGTGTATCGGCGCCAATCCGCTTTTACGATGTTGATATAACCCAATCTCAAAATGGCGGAATCATTAAAGCCCGTCATAATCATTCTCATGAAACGGATGCTTTTGAAATCACTGATATTTCCCACCGCTTTTTCGACTTCGCGAATCGGAATTTTTAATTGATACCAAGTGATGTCTCTTGATTTTCCATTGCGCAGTTTTACATTGTTTTTAACGATATCTGCAATGTAGTTTCGGCCCATTTGCATGTCCGCTGCGTTGATCTTAATTCGATACTGGAAATAGTCCTCGCTTTGATTCAACGTGAAATCGCGGTTTACATCTTCATCACTCGGCACTGGGGTAGAGGACTTGGGCATTCCGGCATACTTACCCGTGTATTGTTCATTGTTGGAGTTGCCTTGAGGTCCTTGAATTCTAGTGTAACGACCAATGACATCTGCATCTAGGCCATCAAAGAAACCATCCAAATAGTGTCGATAGTTATCGTTGCTTGGATCTTGATACGCATTTTGATAATATTTTGAAGATGTGCCGAAGTTGGTTGCGATGCGTTTTAGGAAGGACGTGTCGAAATGCAGTTTTTCATTTTCGTCGTCCATTCCATCCAAACCCACGTCTTGTGCTTTTAGAGTTCCGTTGTTGTTGTCGAATGCAAAGTTGATTTGAGGTCCTTCAGGAACAAATGCATAATTCGTTGTATCGATGGCATTGCTAGCTGTGGCTGACGATGGCAATCCGTTTTCAAACGATTTTCTACGGTCTGGCAAAATGTCCTCGCTCACATTTCCCAATTGCAACAGGAATTCACCTTTTAAATTGGGGTTGTTCGACATAGGGTCTAGCATCCAAATTTCAATGTAATCTATGTTTGCTGCCTCGAAATCGTTTTGGTCGATCTTTCTCGTAATTCCCGCCCAACTCAATTCTGGATTGAGAAGATCTCCGTTTGCATCGACTTCATTCGGGTTGCTATTGAAGTTATACAAGCCTCTCATTTTGGGTCTGAAGAACAAATCCAATGTGGGAAGAATGGTAGGGGTACCTTGAGGGAAATTTCTTTGAGGAAACAACTCGCGTTGATCCACCTGTCGTTGGAATGGGTCGCTCAGTATGTTATCTACTCTCTTCTTGATGTTGTCCGGCATATCGGCATCGCGGTAGAAGAGGTTGTCGATTGTGTAGAAACTCAAGGCACCGTGGTGATTCATCCAAGAGAGGCGATCTCCATTTTTGGTGTCAGGGAATCGATCTTCTTGTTTTTGCGGTACCGCAGCGATGTACCAGTTGCTTACGGTTTTGACATCGTTTGTTAATTCTGCGGATTCAAAATCTTCCAGATTCGACACCCCGCGTTGGCCGCCTTGGGATTTGTGGTTGTGAGGGTAAATCTTGGCAATTTCGGCGTAAGCAGTGATGTTCGAAACTTCCTTTGTTTCAAGGAATGGAAGTTGATCGATCATTTTGGTGATAAATCGTGATTTCGAACTAAAGGCCATGTCCGCCCCAATGATTGTATTCAATAGGGGCTCTTCGTTGAAGTTGGTTTTGGTTGTTAACGGCCTTTCATACATGTGAAGTAGGGTACCGCCCACCAATAATTTTTTGTTGAATTTGTGTTCTACACGACCGCCAACCAAAGTTTTTTGCTGGATGTTGAAAAAACTCTGACCATTGGCGCTGGCTCTAATTTCAGCACCGCCTTGCAATAGACCTTGGTTGATGATGCGAACTCTACCCAATGCATAATCCACCTCATAATCCATTCCTTCAGTCAGGGGTCTACCGTTGGCGGTCACTCGAACCGATCCACGTTGCAAGTTTGTAGTTCCAAGGAAAAGTTCTGCGCCGTTGCTGGATTTGTAACTTCCTTGCAAAAAGAATTTGTTGTGTTTTACATCTTGCTGCGCAAGCCATTTGGTGCTGTCATAAAGCGCGTCGTAGCAATAATATTCCCCTAGGTCGTTTCTGCCGTTGAATTGCTCCCGCAGATAATCGCCAAAGGGTTCAGTTACTGGGAAAATGATTCTGGCATATTGGGTGTTTACCGTTAAACCTTCAATTGCATCGAAAATACCGTCGGGTTTTGCTTCCTGTTGGCGGTTTAATTTATCCAGCCCAAGCACTCGAATCAAAGGATTTCCGTTGGCTAAGGTGGGGCAATTGGCTTTTCCGATAGGTAAGTAGTTGTAATCACCACCGGTGGTATCATCGGCATAGATTACATTGAGTTTGAAATCTTCTAAGCTCAGGCTGTAGGTGTTGAGGGCGTAAATGTTCTTCATCATCAGACGCCACATGGGCAATTTTGTTCTGATAGTGTTTCCCTTCAACATTTTCAAAAACATCAACTTTTGGTTGCCTGGCGGGATGTCGCGAGAAAATTCTCCCACTTGATAAGTTTTGCCTTCGTAGGTGTATTCAAAAGCCACGGCAAGAATTTCGTCGTTATTAAGTGGTTGATTTAGAGATATATAGCCCAGTTGAGAATTGAGCGAGAATTCTTTGTCGGTTAACTGACGCGCGTAATTGAGCATGTCGAAATCAACTGTTTGCTCAAAGTAGGGCAGGTTCGCATAGATCTTGTCGATGGCCTGTCCAGTAAAGCGGGTGTTTGGATCCGCAGTGATGGTGGCATAAAGACTGTTCGCGGCGTTATCTGCGGCTGGATCAGGGGAAGATCCCAATGCGGGTCTGAAGGGTTTTGCTTCACCTAAATCTTGAAATGCGAGAATGTCTCTCGGCGTTTCCACGTTGGCATTCTTGTTTGTTACCCATACTTCAACACGGTTTACAATCACACCGCTAGCGATGATGGGCAAGTTCTCCAATGATTTGTTGTAATTTTCTCTGAAAAACTGGGAAAGGAAAAAGTGCTTGTTCTGATCGTAGTTGTCGGCCGTGATTTTGAACTCATTCATTTGAGCCCCGCCTTTCAATACCGTCTCGGTGCTTTGTCCTTTGTTTTGGCTAAACACAGTTTTCACTGTTGTCTTACCAAATTGCATCG
>JBANFU010000011.1:0-9091 GCA_037975865.1 Bacteroidota bacterium | reverse complement strand
TTTCTGCATCCACCGCACTCAAACAATCATCCAATACATACAATTCTGCGCGTTTGACCAGGGCACGCGCCAATGCAACACGCTGTTTTTGTCCGCCCGACAAACTAACACCACGTTCACCAAGAAGAGTATTCAAGCCCTCAGGCCATTGCGGAATGTCATTTTCTAGGCAGGCTGCTTGTACGGCTTTTTGCAGGTCTTCATCCGAAATCTCCCCGGTCTCTATACCAAAGGCGATGTTGTCGCGAATGGTCTCCGAAAAAAGAAACACATCTTGGGGTACATAGGCTAGGTGCCGACGAAAATCGTGCAAATCTATTTTTTGCAATGGCACACCATCAACCAATACCCGTTGAGAATCCTCAGAAGCGTAATACATTCCGGCCAGCAATTGAACCAATGTTGATTTCCCGGACCCGGTTCTCCCTGTAATACCAATGATTTCTCCTTGCTCGATTTTCAAGGTGATATCGCGCAATGCGGGTTGCGTTTTCCCCTCGTAGGTAAACGTTACTCCATCAAAGGTGATATTCTGTTTTAATTGGAACGGCGTTCCACGATCTTCTTGATGTTCGATTGCATTCAAAAATTCATTGATCCGCTTCTGGCTCGCTGCTGCCTTTTGAACCAATGCCGTTGTCCAACCGAGACTCGCCACCGGCCAAATCAACATATTCAAATAGATCACAAATTCAGCCAAATTACCCGGCGTAAATGCCCCTTTTTCTACCTCTTTCCCACCCAAATAAATGACAATCAAGGTACTTAGACCCATCAATAGAAGCATCATCGGAAAGAACAATGCGTTGATTTTGGCTAAGCGCATGTTGCGTTGCTTGTACTCTTCTCCTTCAACTTGGAATTTCGCACTAAAGGTAGATTCCATGCCAAACGATTTGATGATGCGTATACCGGCAAAGGTTTCTTGGGCACTGGCTGTTATGAGAGAAAGTTGTTCTTGAATCAATTTGTTGCCCATGTTCATGCGTCTGCTCACCTGATAAATAGAGTAGGATAAAACAGGCAGCGGCAAAAGCACCCATACGGTAAGCGATGCATTGGCCTGTAGCATTTGATAAATCACCACAACAAATGTAAAAATCATGTTGGCGAAATACATGATGGCCGGACCGATGTACATGCGCACGTTGGAGACATCCTCACTCATGCGCGAAAGCAAATCACCCGTCATGTGTTTCCGATAAAACGATTCACCCAATTTTTGGTATTTGTGATAGAGCCGATTCTTCAGGTCGTATTCCACCTTTCTGGATACAACAATCAAAGTTTGCCGCATGTAGTACATGCAAACGCCGCGGATAATGGCAACCAACAAAATGCCTATTCCAAAAGCCAGGGCTGTTTGAAAAATAATGGTAGAGGCTAAGGAATCACCTTCCCCCGTGATCCACAAAGACTGTTTCAATGCCTCATCCAACCCCAATCGAACCAAAACGGGTACCGAGGCTGAGAAAACGTTGGTTAAAAGGACGAACAGAATGCCCCAAACCATCATTTTACCATATTTTATGAGGTATTGATTTAAAAAGAAGAGTTCACGCATGGATTGTGCAAAGGTAGTTCAAAGCACACATGCCCTCGTCGCCCATGGTAAGGATGAAAAAGGAAGTCTTTTTCAAACTTTTTCACAAGAATATCCACATTTACTCAAATTGTTTTTGTATCTTTGCCTCCCATTTGAGATAGCCATGCAATTAACTGCTGAAAGAAAGAAAGAAATTTTTAACACCTTCGGAGGTGCTGCGACCAATACTGGCAGTACAGAAGGACAGATTGCCATGTTCACTGAAAGAATCAATTTCATCAGTGCGCACTTGAAGGAGTTCCGCAAAGACAAGAGTGCGGAATTGTCTTTGATCAAGTTGGTAGGTAAGCGTAGAAGCTTGTTGAACTACTTGATGAAGAAAGACATCTTCAAATACAGAGCGTTGATCAAAGAATTGGGCTTGCGTAAGTAAGTTCAGTCTTTTAACCTTTTACGATTAAAGAAAAGCCCCGTTCGCATCGCGAAGCGGGGCTTTTTATTTCAGAAATTATCTAACAATGTTTAAAATACACAAAAAACAATTCGACACCGGCGATGGAAAGATCATCGAAATTGAAACCGGTAAATTGGCCCGTCAAGCCCATGGTAGCTGCGTAGTAAAAGTTGGCAAAACCATGATTTTAGCCTCTGTTGTATCAAACTATGATGCGAAAGAAGGCGTAGACTTCTTGCCATTGAGCGTTGATTACCAAGAAAAATTTGCGGCCGTTGGTCGTATTCCTGGTAGCTTCTTGCGTCGTGAAGCCCGTTTGTCGGATTATGAAATCTTGATTTCACGTTTGGTAGACCGCTGCTTGCGTCCTCTGTTCCCTGAAGATTATCATGCCGACACCCAGGTGATGTTGACATTGATTTCGTCGGACGACAACATTCTTCCCGACAGTTACGTTGGGTTGGCGGCTTCTGCTGCGTTGATGTTGAGTGATATTCCTTTCTTAGGTCCGATTTCGGAGGTACGTGTAGGTCGTATTGATGGAAAATTCATCGTCAACCCCACCAAAGAGGAATTGGAAAAATCAGACATCGACATGTTGGTTGGTGGTACTGCGAACGACTTGAACATGGTGGAAGGCGAATTGAAGGAACTTTCAGAAGAGGAGTTCTTGGAAGCCCTGAAATTCGGTCATGAGGCCGTGAAATTGCAATGTGCTGCTCAGTTGGAGATGTTGCAAGAAATGGGTGGTCGCAAACCCGTTCGTGAATACAATCACGAAGACAATGACGAGGAATTGCGCACTCGCGTGATTGCCGAAACTTCTGCAGCCATCCGCAAGGTAGCTGAAAGTGGTGCTCCTAAGCAGGAACGCAGCGAACAATTCAAAGCCATCATCAGCGAATACTGCAAGCAGTTTGAAGGTCATGAGCAAGAATCTCGCATGGTTCGTTTGGCCAAAAAGTATTTCCACGAAGCTGAATACAACCAAATGCGTGAAATGATTTTGGATAGCGGACGTCGTCTCGACGGTCGTTCAACTACCCAAGTTCGTCCGATCTACACGGAGGTTGATTATTTGCCAGCGGCACATGGTTCTGCCGTATTCACGCGAGGAGAGACACAGTCATTGACTACGGTTACTTTGGGCGGTAAATTGGATGAGCAATTGTTGGATGCACCGATGTTGCACGGTCACAGTCGTTTGATGTTACACTACAACTTCCCTGGTTTTTCTACGGGTGAAGTACGTCCCAACCGCGGTCCTGGCCGTCGTGAAATTGGTCACGGAAACTTGGCGTTGCGTGGTTTGAAAGCCATGTTGCCAACGGATGTGCCATATGTTATTCGTATTGTGAGTGATATTTTGGAATCCAATGGATCATCTTCTATGGCCACTGTTTGTGCGGGTTCTATGGCGTTGATGGATTCAGGTATCAAATTGCAAAAGCCTGTTGGCGGTATTGCGATGGGTTTGATCACTGATGAAACTGGACGATACACTGTATTGACAGATATTTTGGGTGATGAAGACCACTTAGGCGACATGGATTTCAAAGTTGTTGGTACTACAGAAGGTATCACCGCTTGTCAGATGGATATCAAAATCAACGGTTTGAAATGGGAAATGGTGGCACAAGCCTTGAAGCAAGCCAAAGATGGTCGTATGCACATTTTGGGTGAAATGGCCAAAACCATTACTTCTTACAAACCTGAGTTGAAGCCTCACACACCACGTGTTGAGATGATTGTTATCGATAAAGAATTTATCGGTGCGGTTATCGGTCCAGGTGGTAAGATCATTCAAGACATTCAAGCCCGCACTGGCACAACCATCTCTATCGAAGAGCGCGATGGCAAAGGCTACGTAGAAATCTTGTCGAACGATGGCGATAGCATGGCTGCCGCTGTTGCGATTGTAAATGGTATCGTAGCGATTCCAGAGGTAGGTGGTACTTACACTGGAAAAGTGAAGACCATTACCGATTTCGGTGCATTTGTTGAATTCATGCCTGGTAAAGACGGGTTGTTGCACATCAGCGAGATTTCTTATGATCGCGTGGCAACCATGGAAGGTGTATTCACAGAAGGTCAAGAGGTTACTGTTCAGTTGGTGGAAGTTGACCAGCGTTCTGGCAAGTTCCGTTTGAGCATGAAATCATTGCAGCCCAAACCTGAAGGCTACGTAGAGCGCGAACGTGCTCCCCGCCCTGAAGGTGGAAGAGGTGGCCGCGATGGTGGTCGTGGTGGCCGCGACGGAGGTCGTGACAATCGCAACCGCCGTTAATTCTGGTTAAGCACAGATTTACTTTTATACAGGAAAAAGGGAGGCTATGCCTCCTTTTTTTGTTGGTAACAGTGAAAAAAATTCCGATTGCCGTATACTTGCAATACGCCTAACTGAAATCAATCGATGAAAAACCGCTTTCTTGCCCTGTTCACAACCAACAATGAGAATTGGCACGCCAAAGATCAAACCAATCATGAGACGAACGCTTTACTGATATTGCGCCTCTTTGTTTCATTGTTAATGATTCGACATGGGTTTCCCAAGTTGGAAAAACTCATGGGCTCGGAAGACATTGAATTTTATAATTTCCTGGGACTTGGTCCATCAATTTCTTTGGCACTGTGTGTTCTCGGTGAATTTGTCGCCCCGATTTTTATCATTTTGGGCTTTAGAGCAAGACTTGCGGCTGGACTTGTGATGTTCACCATGGCTGTTGCAGCCTATGGAGCACATAGCGGGGATCCCATCGATGAGAAAGAATTGTCAATGGTATACATGGTTCTTTTTGCCTACACGATGTATGCCGGTCCAGGAAAAATCTCTTTGGATTATTGGTTATCGTCAAAACGCTCTGGGGAAACTTTTTCATAGAGCATTACCTTCTTCTTTCCTAAGAGAAATTCACCCCTTTTAATGAAATTATTTTCAAAATAATTGATTAGTTCAGTAAAAGTACCAAAGGGTCCTTTGTTCTCGCTTGTTATAATAAATTGTGGAGGCTTGTCTTGTAATTGACGAATAATCGTATTGCGATTTTTCTCCAAGACAGATCGGATAGGATCATTCGGCAGCATGGAATCTTTATGGAAATACACCCAATAAGGACAGGGAAAAAAGGTAGTATATTGAGAATTTAGATAACCATAAAATCGGCCCAGGTGCGGGTCGTCAACAAAAATCTTCGCTTTTTCTGGGATGTAAATTTTATTCGCATTTACAAATTGTCTCCATGCATATTCCTCATTTGTCACTTTCGGAAGTTCAGGATAATAAGCCCCATTTATAAAGTGAGGGCTTCTTAATGTTTGCAACATATTAACATGTCCTATTGGCATTTTGCCTTTTACAATGGCATTGGATAAATACAAAAGAGATAACGTTACAACAAGCAATAATCGTGAATTGCTATTGTTCGTGCTTCTCGATTGCTGAAGATGGGATGAAATACTCTGTAAAAACAACACCAAGCCAAACCATGAAATCAAATATTCAGGGATTTGGTAGTGGTAATAATTTCCATTGCCCAAATGGCCAAAACCCCGCGATGCCCATAGTAATAATAGGTAGGTAACTAAAACAACCACAGTATTTGTAATTTCCACATTTTTCGCATTTCTCTGATCAGCGTTGGCTAGACTCAATTGGAATAATAGAAGTACAATAAGACCGAAGAAAACGAAGAATTGACTAACATTCACAACGGGTAAACTATCGAACCGAAACGGTATTAGTAAATCAATCCATTTTTGAGCCTCTAGTATTGAGCCTCCCGCAATACTGTAGTTCATCGCAAATCTTAAGTATTGAATGTAGTCTTGACAGGATCCACTCCAAAACAGTATTAGCGCATGCAGCACCCATGGAACGATCAGTCCTAAAAACCAAGTTTTAACACCTTTGCGATCGATAAAAAACAACCATAAAATCATGGCCGGAATAAAAAAGATAAAAGGCTCTTTGATCAATGTAGTTAACCCCATCAACAACCCAGATACAAACAATTTACACTTCAAGATCCTCAAATCACTATAGAGAATGTCTTTCCCTAAAAATGAGGTTTGAAATAATATTAAAAACCCAGAAATGAGAAGATATGAACCGATTTGTTCAGTATAGCCCCCAACAAAGAAAGCAGGCCAAAAAAAGACAATTGTTCGAAATGAGAATACAACAAAAATACTAGCACAAATTCCATACAGCGGGTTAGACAAAGTCCATCGAAGTAACAATGGTCTAATAGAGACCACCAAAACAAAGAAACTGGAAACTTGAATTGCCCACGAAGATGTAATTTGACTAAATCCCCGATTTGGCAGTATCCAATTCAGGTAGAAAATCCCCGGTGCTTTGTTGTCAAATACATCTGTATAAAGACGTTGACCTAATTTCATCTGGTGGCTCACTGCATCGAAGCAACCCACATCGCCTTCCATCGCCACGCCGAAATAATGATTTGCTACGGATACAAATAAGAACCCGAGCAACCCATTAATTAAGACCTGGAATCCGTGTTTAGCGTTCATTCACAAATTGACCATAAACCAACTCAACCATTGTCATCACCCAGATCAAAATACAAGGAAAAGCCTTGAGTTGGGCTTGTTCCACGATCCATGAGCGCAGTGGTTTGGGATAGATATCTGTGGGTCCTAACACAGTGAAAAGAATCAGTAAAACGAAGCCGAGGATCCAGATTTTCGAGGTTTGGGAATTCATCATTTGCCTAAGCTCCAATTTGTTCTCAGTGGTGTCGGGAGAACTTTCGGCAAAATACAAGAAGGTTAAAATAAGCAAGGCCCCACCAACGGCAATCACATAAGTAGCAGACTCTGCCATATGATTGAAGATGACCATCCAAATCAACCAAGAACCGGCATAGAGAAAACGGAATCTACTCAACATCACTGGGTTCAGTTCTGCAAGGGAATTTGATTGCCACAGGTTAAATCGAATAGAAAAGACCAACAACGGCAAGAGCTGCAAGATCAGCCCAAACATGAGCACCAGATTTTTATCTGGCTGAAATGCGAACCACTGTTTCAGCCATCCCATCACGGAATATTTCACAAAGAAGCCATGATCGTGGGCAAGTAAATTAAACATCGACTGATATTGTGCCACAAGTCCTTCCCAACCCAACATGGGCCAAGGAAGTATAAACAGCAATCCAAAAACAACAGGAATGCGCCACAAGGATTTTTTCATGGCCGTGGGAAAAAACAAGATGAGTGCAAAAAATAACAGGCCAAACAATTTAATAAACGCCGTAAGCCAGATAAACAGGATGGCTTTGTTGTACGATTGCTGTTGCAGGGCCACAAATGCCAACAAAAGCAACCCCAACATCAAACCGTTGCTTTGGCTATTTAAAGCGCTTGTAATGCCCTCAAGCAACAACAGGATGGAGAACATTGCTTTACCCCGTTGAGAAAGGCCCTGCAGTTGGTGAATCGCAACTACAGGAAGAAGCAGGTTGATGGCCGTCCACAACGGATACCCTAAAACATCGGGAAGAATAGAAAAGGGAGCAAATAGCAGGGCGAAGGTGGGTGGATATTTGAAGAGATCGTATTGTTCTTGTGGGTAATGAACATAGAGGTCTTTCTGCGCAATCAGATGATAAAAGGATTGCTTAAATATGATGTAATTATTGTAGTGGCTGTAGAATCCACCATCGGAAAATAGGTCGCCCCATGGCAACATGAGATTCCTTGCCGACACAATTAAAATGGCGAGGAGATAAACACCCCAGACCCATTGGGGAACCCCATGATTTACGGTATTTTTTGGTTCTGAGGGAGACATGTTTCGCCGCTAAATTAATGTAAATACGCTGTGGTTTTTATTCGATTGTCTCAAAAACAAAAGAAGGGGGCTTTGCCCCCTTCTTTTGTTCATATTGATTGTTGTTGATTACTTCACCCGTACACCATTTTGGAATCCAGCCACAAAAGCATCAGAATAACCCAAGGCGCGAACGCGGGCTTTTTCTGCGGCAGCTTCTGTTTCGGAAGCAAACACTTTGGCAGTGCAGTATTTATAATATTCGCCTTGACGATATTCATACACGGCACCTATGCCTTTGGTTTCAAATGCTTTCTTATCCATGGGCTGTTTTGATATCACAAATTGAATGCGGTATTCCACCTTCACACCATCAATCACCGGTTTGTTTACACTTGTAGGTTGGGCTGGATTTGCCACTTTATTGGTTGCAACATCACCGCTCTTTCCTGCGGAATTGTCTTGTTGTTGACCGGGCAAACAAGCTGGGGCTTCAACTCTATCAGGCAATCCATCTTCATCAGAATCGGTATCCAAGTAATCTGGTTTACCGTCTGAATCCGTATCTACAGGATTGTTGCTCTTGCCTTTTTCCATGCTATCGGGGATTGAATCACCATCGCTGTCCAAATCCAAGAAATTGGGTTTGCCATCGTGGTCTATATCCAATTTACCTTCAACGCTGTCATTGATACCGTCACCATCACTATCAAGATCACGATAGTTGGCAACCCCGTCTTTGTCTAAATCATCGGCCGTTTCCAATTTATCTGCGATGCCATCATTGTCTGAATCGGTATCCAAATAGTCTGCTTGTCCGTCTTTATCGAAGTCTTTTACCCCTTCAATTTTATCGTCAATTCCATCACCATCAGAATCTGTATCCAAGTAGTTGGCTTTGCCGTCTTTATCGACATCACCCGTTTTTTCAATACCATCGGCAATTCCATCACCATCTGAATCGCGATCCAAGAAGTTAGGATAGCCGTCTTTGTCAACGTCACCGCGACCTTCTGAAGCATCTGGCAATCCATCGTTATCTGAATCCGTATCCAAATAATCGGGAATTCCATCGGCATCAGCATCTCCACAAATCATGTTTGTTTGAGAAATGTCTGCCAACGCTGCATCGGATGCTTTTGTCATAGGCGCTGCCGTATCCACACCAACAGGCTTGTTAGTAGAATCGATGGCAACGGGCTTATCATTACAGGGCACAACTGCACGGATGATGTATTCAGTTCTTCTATTTTGCGCATGCAATTCATCAGAGCAAGCGACGCCATCAGCACATTTA
>JBANFU010000009.1:0-7730 GCA_037975865.1 Bacteroidota bacterium | reverse complement strand
GTTTGATTTTGGAAAATTCTTGATTCAAGGATTTCAACGATGATCGATACCCAAGATAAAATCCCTACCTCCAAAGTGGAGCGGGCGATGAAGTTGGTAGGAGCGGGTGCTAAAATTGGCGGAAACTACTTGAAATACTATGCCAAAAAAACCATCAACGGCGATACCACCAAGGAAGAGTTGCACGCCAACAATGCCAACGACATTTATCAATCGCTCAGTCAACTCAAAGGCAGTGCGTTGAAAGTGGCCCAGATGCTCAGCATGGACAAGAATTTATTGCCCCGTGCTTACACAGACAAGTTTGCCATGTCTCAGTACTCTGCACCCCCGATGTCAGGCCCATTGGTTGTAAGAACCTTCCAAAAATCGGTGGGAAAATCACCGCTGGATGTATTTGATCAATTTAACACCCAATGCAGTGCTGCCGCCAGTATCGGACAGGTGCATCAAGCCAAGAAGGACGGAAAAACGCTGGCCGTAAAGGTTCAGTATCCCGGCATAGCCGATAGCATTCAAAGTGATCTGAAAATGGTAAAACCAGTGGCCAATGCCATGTTTGGATTGCCAGAAAAAGAAATGCAAAAGTACTTTCAAGAGGTGGAAGAGAAACTGCTAGAAGAGACCAACTACACCCTGGAATTGCAGCGTTCGCAAGAAATCGCAAAGGCTTCAGAAATGGTGCCCGATGTCTTTTTTCCTCGCTACTATCCGGAATATAGCAGCAATAAAGTGTTGGTGATGGATTGGCTTGAAGGCGATCACTTGAAAGAGTTTTTAGATAAAAAACCTTCGCAAGCGGTGAAAAATAGAGTAGCTCAAGCCCTGTGGGATTTCTACAATCACCAGTTGCATACCGAGTTGGCCATTCATGCCGATCCTCATCCTGGCAATTTCCTGCTGCAAGAAGATGGTAGGGTGGGTGTCATTGATTTTGGATGCGTAAAAGTGGTACCCGAGGATTTCTACTATCATTACTTTCCCTTGTTGGTGCCCGAAATCAGAGAAAATCAAGCCGTGGTGGATCAATTGTTGAGTCACATCGAAATCATCTTTCCCCAGGATTCACCCGACGTGAAAGAAGAACTTCAGGTGGCCTTTTTAGACATGACAGCGCTCTTGAGTAGACCGTTTGAGTCCAAGGAGTTCCAGTTTACCCATGAATTCATCGATGAGATTTATGCCAAAGGCGAAGAGATTTATCAGATTCCTGAGGTAAAACGTCCTACCCAACCCAGGGGGAGCAAACATGCCCTCTATGTGAATAGGACGTATTTTGGAATCTACAGCATGATGGCGGATCTGAATGCTTCCATTGAAACCAAATCAAATGCGTGGTCTGGGAAGCTAATCGATTACTGGGCCAACCGGGTTTAAAGCGAGATACCAACACTCAATAAGACGGCGCGACCATCGGATGGCATAAGTCCTGGACCGGGATAACCGCCAGAACGGCGTGTAAAGTAGTGGGCGTTGGTCAGGTTGTTTACACTCAACTTTACGTTTACCGCTTTGCTCACAGTGTAAGTGGTGTTCCAATCCCAAATGTGATAAGCGGGAATCAATCCAGTGTTTCCGTTGCTGCTAGGTGTGCGTGTATTGTTGGCGTCTGAAAAAGTCTCAGATACATAACTCAATTGAACTTGGGTGATGAATTTTCGCGATGGGTTGCTTTTAGAAATCGCCTGGAAACCAATCCCTGCACGCAGGATGTTTGATGGCGCATTTTCTACAGAATTGCCTTTGAGGTTGATGGAGTCGTATTTGCCCGCACTGTTTTTGGTGCTGATATAGTAGTTCCCGTAGCGCGCATGGGTGTACGCATAACTCACGTAAACGGGCATTCCCCAGCGACTGTTTTTCTTCAGTTTTTTGACCAAGTCTACATCCACAACCGCCTCGAAACCTGTGCTTTTGCTATTGCCCACATTGGTTTTTAGGGTGACCGCTTTGCCTTGATTGTCTAGCTGGGTAATTCGACCAATCCGGTTGTTGTACTGAAGTACGAAAACACTGGCATCGAAGTATAACCACTGTCCCTTACGACCCCGGAATCCCAAATCATTGTTGTAGCCATTGGCATCTTTGAGGTTGGCGTCGATCTGCTCGGTGCCGGGTGCGGCCTGCATATCGCTGAACAATATCGGACGGTAGTTCTGTGTGGCGTTGGCATACACTTCGAAGCCGTTCTTTAAGTGGTATTCTGCCGAAATTCCGCCCAAGTAAAAGGTGCGCTGCTGTGGGGTTGAGATGACAGGGATTTCTTGACCGACCAAGTTGTAGCCCGTTCTTCCGGCCACAGTGGATTGTATTTGCTCAGCTCTGAAACCGGGAATCAAGATGAATCGAGGAGAGAATCGAATCACTTGCTCAGCAAACCAAGCCATGTTTTGGGTATTGAAGGTTAAGGCTGTAGGAAACAAAGCAGTGGTGAAATTGGCGTCAGTTCCCGTGCTACCCACTCCTTTTTGATATCGTTCCGTTCTTCCGTTGAACAATCGAATGCCGGTGCTCAAAGTTTGCTTTTTGCCGAAGAGAACGTAGTGCGTAATGTAGCTTATTTCAGCGCCCAAGTTTTTGTATTTGTCCGTGGCTAAATCGCGGGAATTGTATTGTCCAGTGGACTTGTTGATGGTGTCCGCGATCAAGATGCTGGCTGTGTTGCCAATGCTGTGTCTTGTGGCGTCCATGCCGAATACTTGGGCTTGTAGGCGACTTCGAACCGACAAAGCATAATCTAATTTGAGGTTGGCGGTTTGCCATGGGGTAGAGAACCAGTTTCTGCTGCGATGGCTTTGCTGGATGTCTTGGGCAAATTGCGCATCGGTGAGTCCGCCAGGCTGTTGACTGAGCATGTTGTATCGCATGTAATCAAAGCTAATGTGGGCTTTTTTACCCAAATTGTAAGTGCCCGATCCATACAATGTCTCCGTTTCATAAGCGCTGTTTTTGCGGAATCCATTGGCTGAACGCTTGTCGTAAAAGGCATAATAATGCCCTTTGTTGGCTTTTCCACCGAGGCCAACGTAGGTGTTGATCAACCCAAAGCTACCGATGGTTTGTTGGCTTTCCGCGTGAAACGGCTTTTGTAGATTGCTACCATCCCGCATTACGTAATTGATGAGTCCGCCAAATTGAGGTCCATACTGCAATGCGCCCGCTCCGCGGGTGATTTGTATGCGCTGAATCGCTTGCATGGGGGGATTGTAATAGGCTTCTGGGTATCCATAAGGATCCGCTGAGATGTCGGCGCCATTTTGTCGGATGTTGAATTCCCAGCTTCGGTTGGGACTGAGTCCGCGGTTGGCAATGCCAATTTGGATTCCAGATCCGTCGCTCTCCCAAATGTGAATTCCTGGCACCTTGGCCAAAATCTGCCTCATGGAATTGTTGGCAACCACAGTGTTGAGTTGATCCATCACCACCAAGCTGTTTTTTTTACCGGCGTTGATTTTGGTTCCCACCACTTCCGGTAACATCATAACGTCGCGCTGCTGTCCGCTGCCTACCAAGGCGATTTCCGACAGATATTCAAGGTGCAAAGAAGTGTCAGCCTTGGAATGCGACGCCCCAGTCTTGGGGCTCGATTGCGCCTGGATTGAAACAGTATGAAAAATTCCTGAGAGTAGGAAAAAACGAACGAGGAGGGGTTGTTTGAAAAAGGATGAAAGGGTCATTTGTTATTTGTAATGATTCTAAACAGTGCAAATCTATGGCGAAATTTGCGGAGTGCAAATATTATTTAGAATTATTTTAAATAAGATGACAATTGTCAGTGAATTGAGGCGGATCCCCTCCAACTTGGATTTGGTAAACAGTGGTTTGAATCCGTGCTGAAGCCCGTTTTTGGGGCTTAACAGCTACAGGGATAGAAATTGATATCCGCGAGATTGCATGGCCTCCAAATACTTGGGCAGGAGCCAAAGCAGTTGTTTTTCAGCTTTCTCACTGTCGTGAAATACCACGATGCTACCGGGTTTGGATCCTCCAACCAGTGCATTGAGGCTTGTTTGTACATTCAACTTGCGGTCGTAATCGCAACTCAAATTACTCCATTGAATCACTTCGTATCCTCGCGCTTTCAGCGCTCGGATTTGTTGGCCTGTGATTTGACCGTAGGGTGGACGGAATAACAAATCCTGTTGTGAACCCACCGAAGTCAATGCCGCGGCACAAGTGTCTACCTCCGTCAAATACTCAGCCAACCCCGTACGCCATCCCTTCACATGGTGCATCGTGTGGTTGGCCAAAGTATGTCCTTGCTCCAACGCCAATCTCGCTACCTCGGGGAATTTTCCCAGGTTGTCACCAACACAAAAAAACGTGGCCCTGGCATCGTATTGCCTCAATAAATCCAACACCCAAGGTGTGATCCTCGGATGTGGCCCATCGTCAAATGTGAGAAAAATAACCTTCTCCGAAACCGCCCTCCGCCAAGTGCAGGAAGGAATCAAGCGCTGAATTGTTGAAGGAACGGAGAAAAAGTGCATCGCAAAGCAAAGTTGTGACATTTGACATGTTTTCCCAACCCAACATCGATTAAATTTGTACCCTATGGCAGAAAAAGTAACACTCGTGGGCGGCGGACTGGCCGGAAGTTTGATGTCGATTTACCTCGCCAAGCGTGGTTACGAAGTGTATATCTATGAACGTCGTGCCGATATGCGTTCGGGAAACTACGTGGGGGGTAGAAGTATCAACCTGGCCCTGTCAACCCGAGGAATCCGCGGTTTGGCCAAAGTGGGACTCGACCAAGACGTACTCGATATCTCAATTCCTATGTCGGGCCGTATGATGCACCCCGTGCAGGGCGATCTCAAATATCAGCCCTATGGCAAAGAAGGACAGGCGATTTATAGTGTGTCGCGCGGACAATTGAACATCAAATTGTTGCAACTGGCCGATCAATACCCCAACATCCACATGTTCTTTAACCACAAGTGTACCGCGGCGAATTTGGAAACCTGTGAAACGACCTATGTCAATGAGCATGGAGAAACCATCGTGGACAAAGCCGATGTAGTATTGGGAACCGATGGGGCTTTCAGTGCGCTGCGCGATGCCATGCAACGCACTCCGCGCTTCAATTTTTCGCAGAATTACGAGAATTACGGATACAAAGAATTGGAAATTGTACCCAATGCGGATGGCGATTTTCAATTGGATAAAAACAGTCTGCACATTTGGCCCCGCAAGAGTTTTATGATGATTGCCCTGCCAAACCCCGGTGGAAATTTCACCTGTACTTTGTTCATGCCTTTTGAAGGTGAGCCCGGTATCGACGACCTGAAAACGCCGCAGCAAATCACCGATTTCTTCAATACCCATTTCCCCGATGCCGTTCCCATGATGCCCGGTTTGGTGGAAGATTACCTGCAAAATCCAACCGGAATGTTGGCCACCATGCGCTGCTATCCCTGGGTTAGAGGCAACAATGCGTTGATGGGCGACAGTGCTCATGCCGTGGTGCCTTTCTACGGACAAGGGATGAATTGCTCATTTGAGGATTGCATTGTTTTGGATGAGTGCATCGAAGAGTTGGGTGGCGATTGGACACAGGTACTGGATGCCTACCAAAAATTGCGCAAACCCAATGCCGATGCCATTGCCAATTTGGCCCTTCAAAACTTTGTGGAAATGCGGGATTTGGTCGGTAGCGATGCCTTCTTGCACAAGAAAAAAGTAGAACACACCTTGAGCGAAAAACACCCCGATTTGTTCGTGTCTCAATATGAGCGGGTTACTTTCTCAACGCGCGACTACGCAGAAGCTTTGGCTTATGGCGAGCTCAATGACCGTGTGTTGGAGGCCATCATCCACAATGGTTGGGAGGAGCGATTAGACGACCGCGCTTTTGTGGAGTCGTTGTTCGCCGATAACCAATAATCACCGAGCGGGTTGGAGTGATTTATCCAAGCTTCTTTTGTTCGATTTTTTGCGGTTGTATTGGGCCTTTGTTTTGGCCTCGATACTATCAATGATGTCGGGATTGTATTCTGTCTTGTACTTTCCCTTGAGGGTAAATTTGCCTTTGCGTTCGCCTCGGGTATCCCGAATGGGCTTTAAAATGGTCAAATAAGCCCATACACTCACAGTGGTGATAAGGGCGAAAAAGCCAATGGCCACAATGAGTTTGTTTCGTTGTTGTTTGTTCATGGGTTGAATGGGTGTTTGAGGGCTTGTCCAACCGCTTCGAGGTCTTTCACTACGGCTTCTACCAGCGGGATTCCTTGCGATTGTCGGATGGTGAACTGTTCCAATTCCGGTTCTCCCGGAACGATCACAGGTTTGTTCCTATTGAGGGGTTTGGTGGCCTTGAATCGCTGAATCCATAGGTCCATGTCGCGCTGAAAGTCGGCCAAATCCCTAAATCCATCTACATCCCAGCAACCCACAAAATGTCCAAGCCCTTTTCCGGGTTGGTCGGGCCGAGGCTGCAGAAAACTCACAAAGGGGGGCACCCAGGGTCCGAAATTGGCGCCATTGAGCACACCAGAGAAAATATCAACCCAAGCACCCAAGCCGTAACCTTTGTGTGCGCCGTGGTCGGTATCTGATCCCAGGGGCAGCAGCATGCCACCTTGTTTGAGGGCTGAGGCATCGGTGGTATCTTCCCCGGTTTGGGTTAAGGCCCAGCCCGCAGGGATGGGCTTTTGCACCCGTTCTGCAATTTCCAATTTGCCGTTGGCGGCCGCGGCGGTAGCCATGTCGAGCACAAAGGCAGGTTCTTTTCCTGCCGGCACCGCTACACAAATGGGGTTGGTTCCTAGCATGCGTTCGGCACCGCCGGCGGGCGTTACCAAAGGAGAGGCATTGGTGGTAGAAAATCCAATGTAGTTATGAGGTAGGGCCATCATCGCATGATAGGCAGCGATGCCGAAGTGATTGGAGTTGGAAATGCCCACCCAACCTGACCCACATTCGTGGGTCATTTCCAGCGCCTTTTGCATGGCAAAAGGCGCGGAAACCAGGCCGATGGCCCCATCGGCTTCCAAATGACCGGTTGCCCGCTTGCGCTGGGTAAATTGTAAATGCGGTTTAGGGTTGAT
This sequence comes from Bacteroidota bacterium, assembly GCA_037975865.1. Classification (GTDB taxonomy): domain Bacteria; phylum Bacteroidota; class Bacteroidia; order NS11-12g; family UBA955; genus UBA955. The sequence continues at coordinate 681 of JBANFU010000009.1, read as the reverse complement.
GCGACCGGCTTCAACCAGGCGAACGTAACCGCTGAGGCGGGCAACGCCGTGACTGTCGATGCCGCGCAAATCAGCCATCATCAGTACATCCGCGGCTTGATGGGCATCGGCCTCACTGAACGACAATCGCAAAAAGATTTCTTCTAGCCAGCTGCGGAGTGCGGTGGCATCTACGGTTTGTGCTGGGGAATGCTGTGCCATGTCGTTGTTATTTGAGCAAAGTTTGTATGGCGCCAGCCTCTTCCCAGAATTCATCGTTCTTGGCCGAAACAGGCAATAGAAATTCGTATTTTACCTCAGGATACTGGGAGAATGTGCCGCTGCATTCGCGCAACAACCCTCCGCGATTCACCAAAAGGGAGATTTCTTTGGGTTCGCCCAACTTTAAAAATAAATCGTCGATGTTGTTCTCGATGCGAACGCCATTGATTGCAATCAATTCATCGTTCACATTCACGCCCAACTGAAAGCCTGCTGCCATGGGATGGGCGTGAATGCCCTTGACGAGTGTTTTACCGCCAGACAATTCGCAAGTGAGGCCAAATTTTTTGGATTGACTTTCGGTGAATTTGGTTTCGATTCCGGTTGCTTTGAGCAAAGTACTGTAATCGGGGATGTCTGTGCTATGCAATAACTGCTTTACAAATTGATCCAATGATTTGTTATTGCCAATACCAGTTT
>JBANFU010000008.1:0-3785 GCA_037975865.1 Bacteroidota bacterium | reverse complement strand
TTCAGCCACCGGACAAACACCCCGGGTTCCTTTGGCCTTGGGCGCAGAAATGTTTGAGACCGATCAACAAGCCGCATTGGATGAATACCTCAACCCCACGGATACGAACGCCAAAACCGAGACCGTTGTTACCCCGATGGGTGCGATGATGGGAGGCGATCCAGCCTACGACAAATTGAAAAAAGCGGTTAAACTATGGCCCAATTTCAAAACAGATTACAAGCCATTGGTTGATTTTGCGAAAGACAATAAACTGCCCTTTATCGCCACCAATATCCCCAGAAAATACGCCAGTTTGGTATACCGTGGTGGATTGGCGGCCTTAGATACCCTTCCTGCAGATAAAAAACAATTGTTCCCCGCCATGCCCATGCCCTACGATAGCAACTTGAACTGCTACGCAGAAATTTTCAGGGCAACCGGTGGACATGGCGGTCAAAATTTGCCGATGTCGCAAGCCATCAAAGACGCCACCATGGCCTGGAAAATCTATGGCAACCTTCCAGCAGTACCTGAAAAATATGAAGGTGGAAGTGTTTTTATTCACTACAACGGCAGTTATCATTCAGACAACCACGAGAGCATCGAATGGTACATCAACCAAGAAGAAAAAGCCCGCTGGTCGGTGTCGAGATTTGCAGTACCCCCCCAACCTACCAAGGTCATCACGATTTCTACGCGCACCCAAAACAATGTAACCACTTTGGAAAAGGAAAACTTGGGGATTGCAGATTTTATCATTGTGGTTCCAGAAAACATGACCCGAACACATTAATCCAATGGCGGACAATCTGATAGAAAATTTCAAACGCGTGAAAGCTTTCATCTTTGATATTGATGGAGTGCTCACCAACGGACAGGTGTTAGTAACCGAAGAAGGCCACATGCTCCGATCCATGAATATTAAGGACGGCTATGCTTTGCAACACGCGGTGAAACAAGGATATCCCATTGCCATCATTTCTGGCGGTAAAGGGAGTGGAATCCTCGAGCGTCTGAAAGGACTGGGAATTCAATACATTTACTTGGGCCAAAGTCATAAAATGGAAGCCTTTGAAGACGCACTTTTTGCTTGGCAACTCAAACCTGAAGAGGTGGCTTATATGGGCGATGATTATCCCGATCTACCTGTCCTAGCCCGCGTTGGATTGCCCTGCTGTCCGGCCGATGCCTGCGGTGAAGTGAAACAAATCGCCGCCTTTATTTCCAACGAAAAAGGAGGAATGGGCGCTGCGAGAGACCTCATCGAAAGGACCATGAAAATCCAAGAGACTTGGGACCGCGAGGATTCGCATCATTGGTAAATTCCTTACATTTGTAATATGATCGCCTCACAACTCATCAACGAGCAACTCAGCCCACTTAGAATCAGCGATTCGGTGGATGCCGCACTGTCGTTTATGATCAATCAAGGGGTGACAGAACTGCCTCTGATCGACCAAAAACAGCTGTGGAACTATGTTCGATTGCAACAGTTAGCGACGCTTCCAAAAGAGCAAAAATTGGGCGAAGCCATTGCTAAACATCCTTTTCCGCCTAGCGCAAGGAGCAATCAACATCTATATGAATTGGTTCCTATTTTGGCCGCAAACGAGTTGTCTATCATCGCCGTTACAGACGCTGAACTGAATGTGATCGGGATGATTGAGCAAAAAACCATCAACAAGGTGATTGCCGAGAGCTTTACCTACCGCGGCATGGGTGCGATCTTGGTGTTGAAAATGAGCGATCGTGATTTTGCCCCTTCACAACTGGCCCGATGGGTTGAAGAAAATGGAGCAAAAATTCTGGGATTGATGATCAATCATGCAGATCAGGGCATGCTTCGAGTGAATATCAAACTCAATACCACGAGCGTGAAAAATATCCTAGCTACACTTTCCAGACAAGATATCGAAGTAGAGCATGTGTTTATGGCCGATGATTACGACGAAAATGATACAAAAGCCTTTGATATGGTTTTCAAGTTTTTAGACCTCTGATTCATTGATGTTGATATAAAACAAGTTTTTTTAACGCATCACATAGAATTTTAAGCATTTGACTGCGTTTGATTAGTAATTTTGACCCCAATACGATTGATTCAACTATGACGTCCAAAGCAAACAACAACGAACTGATTTCAGCTGAAAGTATCAAACCCCTTAACCTGGCCGATGTAATCAATTTTTTTTGGCGTTGGAGAAAGGTGCTCATGATCTCTTGTGGAATCGCAGCCGTTATTGCAATCGTTGTTACCATGCCTTTCATTACCAAGCCCAAGTATCAGGCAACGCATATTTTTTACCCCAGCAAAAACAATTCTATTTCTGAAGCCCTTCTTTCCGATGCAGGTCAACGTTTAAAAGACCCCTTGGAATTTGGAGAAGAGGAAGAAGCTGAAAAAGCGATGCAAATTCTACTTTCAGGCGATTTGATCGGTCGTTTGGTTAGAAATTTCAACCTTTATAAGCACTACAACATCAATCCAACCACTGAGAAATATCCAAAAACAGCGATGGATTACAAACTGAAGGAAAACATCAGCGTTACCCGGACTCGTTACTTGAGTGTAAAAATTGAAGTGTTGGATGAGGATCCTCAAATGGCGGCTGATCTTGCCAATGGAATGGCCCTTCTGTACGATTCGATTACCACGGAAGTGCAAAACCAAATCGCGATTCCCGCATTGCAGATTGTAGAGCGTGCCCTGCAATCAAAAAGAGACAAAATTCAAGGCACAAAAGACCAAATGCGCAAACTTGGAGAAGAGGGTGTTACCAACTACGAAGAGCAAAGTAGAGCACTGGCCGAAGAAATTTACAAAGCACAATCTTCTGGTAAAGTGAGCGAAATGAAAAAGCTTCTTGAAGAACAGAAAACACTAGTAAAATCCGGGGGCGACTTCGTGGCTTTGCAAGAGTTGATTAAATTGGAGGAGGAAAAAGAAAGTGATTTGATCGCCCAATACGAAAGAAGGGTTGTGGATGTGAATGAAAAATTATCGCACAAAATGACCATCGAAGCCGCATCAAAACCGGAAATGAAATTCTGGCCAAAGCGCTCATTTGTGACCATCATTTCAGTGCTAGCAACCTTCATGGCCACCTCTCTGATTTTGGTGTTTTTTGAATTATACAGCAGCAAATCCCAGTCTTAATTCTCTTGTTACCCAAGATCACAACCAAAAAAGAACGCAATGTCCTTTGGCTGATAACCGGGTTGATTACGGCTTTACTAGTTATTGCCACACTGTTTGAATTCTACTATTTGTTGCTTTTGCCGGTTGCCATCGGGCTGTTGCTTTTGGCATTTCTTTACACGGAAAAAAGCTTGCTTTTCTTTGGGGCACTTGCTCCGTTGAGTATCAACTTCGACAATGTAGGTGGCGGACTTGGGTTGGCCTTGCCCACGGAACCCCTGTTTATTTTGATGTTTTTATTCATCACGTTTCGATGGCTTATCAAACCCGATTTTAGATTGGAAATGCTCAGTCACCCCATTTCAATCGCCATTTTGGCCTATTTGCTTTGGATGTGGATTGCTACCATTTTCAGTTCGATGCCCATCGTAAGCATCAAGTTTGTCCTCGCTAGAACTTGGTACATTGTTCTTTTCTATTTCACCTGCCTTGCGATTTTCAGCAACTTCAAAAACATACACTGGTTCTTTAAAGCCTTTACAATAACTACACTTGGATTGGTGATTTTCACCCTTACCAAACACGCAGCAGATGGTTTTATTCGCAGCAGTAGTTATGGGATTTCATGGCCATTTTTTCCCGACCACGGAATGTATGCGGCCGC
>JBANFU010000218.1:0-8477 GCA_037975865.1 Bacteroidota bacterium | reverse complement strand
AACCTTGATTCAATCAACGTATTTTTGCAACGCATTCATGAAGTCACAATCCGCAGAAAAAACCGCCTCACAATGGACCCTCTTCAAACGAATTTTGTCCTTGGCGAAATTCCAACAACATTGGATGATTGTGGCCATCCTATTGACCATCGTTCAAAGTGTCATTACCGCCTTTCAACCCTACCTCTATAAAATCGTAATCGATTCCGTTATCATTCCAAAGCAGTTTCACTTGCTGGAAAAATGGGCCCTGATTCTGCTGGGCTGGTTGCTGCTGCAAGCCACACTCGGATTCGCCAATTCTTATCTATCCGAGAGCATAGCGCAATCGGTCATCCTCAAACTCAGACAGTATGTCTACGACCACCTTACGAGGTTGAAACTATCCTTTTACGACAAAACCCCCGTTGGCACAGCCGTTACACGTTCAATATCTGATATTCAGACGATTACAGACCTGTTCTCATCGGGCGTCATCACCATCGCAGGCGATTTGATTCAAATCATCGTGATTCTGGGTTGCATGTTCTACATGGACGTCAAACTCACCCTCATCACCCTGATTGTTGTCCCCCTGCTCCTCCTTGCCGCCAACCGATTCAGAAAAGGCATTCGCGATACCTTTCAAGATGTCCGAAATCAAGTAGCCAAACTCAATGCCTTTCTGCAAGAACGGATCACGGGCATGCAAATGGTGCAGTTGTTCAATCGCGAGAAAGAAGAAATGCGTCGGTTCGACCAAATCAACCAAGCCCATCGCGACGCCAACATCCGCAGTGTATACTATTACGCCATTTTTTTTCCTATAGTTGAAGTGCTGGTTGCCTGCAGTTTCGCCCTGATCGTTTGGTACGGCAGCGGATCACTGGTGAAAGGCGACATCGAATTTGGAGAGCTCACAGCGTTCATCATGTTCATCAACTTGTTTTTCAGACCTGTTCGTGCCATTGCCGATCGATTCAATAACATTCAAATGGGCATCGTGGCTGCCGACCGCATCTTCAAATTGATCGATGACACCGAAAATATTGAGGCCACAGTAAAAACCCCTGCCCCGGTACTCCAAGGAGCCGTAGAATTCAAAGACGTCTGGTTCTCATACAACCCCGAAGAATGGGTGCTTCGCGGCGTATCCTTCAACCTCAAACCAGGAAAAACGATGGCCATCGTTGGGGCCACAGGCTCAGGCAAAACCACCATCGCCTCATTGGTAAACCAATTGTATCAGCACCAGAAAGGAGACGTTTTACTCGATGGTATCAATATTCGGGAGATGAATATTACGTCGGTTCGACAGCAAATCGCCCTAGTATTACAAGACGTATTTTTGTTCAGTGGCAGCGTGAAGGACAACATTCGACTGCACCATGATGCCATTGATATTCAAAAAATGATAGATGCGGCGCGCTCCATTGGTGCCTATGAATTCATTGAAAAATTACCCGGGGGATTCAATTACAATGTGATGGAGCGAGGGATGACTTTGTCGCTCGGACAACGACAGCTGATCAGTTTTATTCGCGCGTTGGCATTTGACCCGAGAATCATTCTGCTGGATGAGGCCACCAGCGCCATCGACACGGAGACGGAGCAATTGATCCAAAAGGCCATCGACCGGTTGTTAGAAGGAAGAACGGCCATTGTGATTGCCCACCGATTAAGCACCATTGCCAAGGCTGATGAGATTTTGGTTCTCGAGAAAGGCACGGTAATTGAACGCGGAAATCACCAACAATTGATGTCGGCCGGAGGCCATTACGCGCATCTTTACGAAACCCAAATTCGGGATTAATTACAATCTTTCGCAAAAAAAGAGGGCGGCCTCACGGCCGCCCTCCCAATCATTTCTATCGGATGAAAGATTAAGCTTCTACTGTTGTAGACTCTTCCTCTTCTTCGTACTTGGTTGCCATCAAACGATCGTATTCCTCTCTTGATCCTGTGATTACTTCCTGGAATCTTCTCAATCCAGTACCAGCAGGGATCAAATGTCCTACGATTACGTTTTCTTTCAAGCCTTTGAGTTCGTCAACCTTACCAGAAATTGCCGCTTCGTTCAAAACCTTGGTGGTTTCCTGGAACGATGCTGCACTCATGAAGCTCTGTGTACCCAAAGAAGCACGTGTGATACCTTGCAATACAGGAGTAGCCGTTGCAGGAACCGCATCACGGTATTCCACTAAGGCCATATCTTGACGACGCAAAGTACTATTCTCTTGACGCAAGTCTTTCAAGCTTACAATCTGTCCCGCATGCATATTGCTAGAGTTTCCAGGATTTGTAACAAATTTCTTGTCCCAAATATTGTCGTTCTCCTGTTGCAATGTCCAACGGTCTGCGATTTCGCCTTCCAAGAAACGCGTATCACCTGGATCCACGATTTCCATTTTCTGCATCATCTGACGTACGATTACTTCAATGTGCTTGTCGTTGATGGTTACACCCTGCAAACGATATACCTCTTGGATACCATTCAGTACATAACGCTGTACAGAGGCAGGACCTTCAATGCGCAAGATATCTTGTGGCGTAATGGCACCATCGCTCAACGGTTGACCCGCTCTAACATAGTCACCATCGTGAACCAAGATATGCTTAGACAAAGGCACTTGGTAGTGTTTCACTTCTTCATCTTTCGATGTGATGATAATTTCCTGGTTACCACGCTTAGATACGCCATAGGTCACAACACCGTCAATCTCAGCCACAACCGCTGGGTTTGAAGGGTTACGTGCTTCGAACAATTCTGTTACACGTGGAAGACCACCGGTGATATCTCGTGTACGGGTTGCAGAACGTGGAATCTTCGCCAACACATCACCACCTTTGATGGTGCTACCATTTTTGGCCACCAGAATGGCGCCAGTAGGCATGTTGAAGATTTTAACCACATCATCGCTACCCTCAACACGGAATTGAGGCACCTTGGTTTTGTCGCGACTTTCTACGATCACCAATTCAGACAAACCAGTTTGCTCGTCCCCTTCTTCACGCATGTTCACACCTTCGATGATGTTTTCGTAAGAAACTTTACCATCGATATCTGAAACGATCAATGTGTTGAAAGGATCCCATGTGCACATCACATCGCCTTTCTTCACTTTTTGACCTTCTTTTACCATCAATACGGCACCGTAAGGAATGTTGTAGCTAGTGATTACGGTCTTGGTCTTAGGATCCAATACACGTACTTCGCCAGAACGACCCAATACGATCTCTGAGTTTTTCGCTTCGCCGTTTTCATCGGTTTCAAACTTGGTCACCGTACGCATACCGTCGAAACTGATGGTACCATCGTACTTGGTGGTCAATGTGTTTTCCGCCGCGATGTTCAAAGCCGCACCACCCGTGTGGAATGTACGCAGTGTCAACTGAGTTCCAGGTTCACCGATAGACTGTGCAGCAATTACACCCACAGCTTCACCCGCTTGAACCATTCTTCCGGTCGACAAATTACGTCCGTAACAAGCCGCACATACACCACTTAAGGTTTCACAAGTCAATACCGAACGGATTTCCAACTCTTCGATACCGGCTTCCTCAATGGCAGTGGCAATTTCTTCCGTCAATTCCTGACCACCGGCCACGATCAACGCGCCCGTTGTTGGATGATATACATCGTCAAGGGCAGTTCTACCCAAGATACGCTCATACAAAGGCTCGGTGATTTCATCGTTGTTCATCAAGGCCGTCATCGCGATACCACGCAATGTACCACAGTCAGGTTCGGTGATCACCACATCCTGCGCCACATCATGCAAACGACGTGTCAAGTAACCCGCATCCGCTGTTTTCAACGCCGTATCCGCCAAACCTTTACGAGCACCGTGCGTAGATACGAAGTACTCCAATACGTTCAATCCTTCTTTGAAGTTTGAAATAATTGGGTTTTCAATGGTATCTCCACCCGAGTTGCCGGTATTCTTTTGAGGCTTAGCCATCAGACCACGCATACCGCCGAGCTGACGAATCTGCTCTTTGGATCCACGCGCTCCAGAATCCAACATCATGTAAATGGGGTTGAATCCTTGATCCTCGTTTTGCAAATCATTGATCAATACACGCGCCAACTGGTTGTTTACACGTGTCCACAAGTCAATAACCTGGTTGTAACGCTCGTTGTTGGTGATGAATCCCATGTCGGCATTCGATTGAATTTCCAACACTTCCTCCATCGCCTTGTTCACCAATTGCTCTTTTTCAACGGGGATTTTTACATAGCTCAAGTTAAAGCTCAAACCACCTTTGAACGCATAGTGGAAACCAAGGTTTTTGATGTTATCCAAGAAATCTGCGGCCTTCGCAACACCACTCAATCGGATGATGTTTGTGATGATGTCACGCAAATTCTTCTTCTTCAACAACTCGTTGATGTAACCAACCTCGCGAGGCACTACTTGGTTGAAGATAATTCTACCGATGGTGGTATCAATGATCTTTTCAACCAACTCGTCGTTCTCACGCACTGTGGCTTTACATTTCACTTTGGTGTGCAATTCTGCGCGACCTTCGTTGTAGGCGATGATGGCCTCTTCCGCACCGTAGAATGTCAATCCCTCACCTTTCACAGGATGCTCAGGCGTAGATTTACGTTCTTTGGTGATGTAGTAAAGACCCAAGATCATATCCTGAGAAGGTACGGTAATAGGCGCACCGTTGGCTGGGTTCAAAATGTTGTGCGATGCCAACATCAACAACTGAGCTTCCGCTACAGCCGCGTTGCCCAAAGGCACGTGAACCGCCATCTGGTCACCGTCGAAATCCGCGTTAAATCCAGAACATACCAAGGGGTGCAATTGAATGGCCTTACCTTCTACCAACTTGGGCTGGAAGGCTTGGATACCCAATCGGTGAAGCGTAGGAGCACGGTTCAACAATACAGGGTGACCTTTCAAAATATTTTCCAAGATATCCCAAATCACCGGATCTTTCTTTTCTACGATTTTCTTCGCAGTTTTCACGGTTTTTACGATACCTCTTTCAATCAGTTTGCGAATGATAAAGGGTTTGAACAATTCCGCAGCCATGTTTTTAGGCAAACCACACTCGTTCAATTTGAGTGTTGGTCCAACCACGATAACCGAACGACCTGAATAGTCAACACGTTTACCCAACAAGTTTTGACGGAAACGACCTTGCTTACCTTTCAGCATATCGCTCAAAGATTTCAAAGGACGGTTACCCTCACTCTTCACGGCGCTAGCACGACGGGTGTTATCCAACAACGAATCCACCGCTTCCTGCAACATACGCTTCTCGTTACGCAAGATCACCTCAGGGGCTTTGATCTCAACCAAACGCTTCAAACGGTTGTTACGGATGATAACGCGGCGGTACAAATCATTCAAATCAGACGTTGCAAAACGACCGCCTTCCAATGGCACCAATGGGCGCAATTCTGGTGGGATCACGGGCAACATCTTCATAATCATCCATTCAGGACGGTTTTCACCGGTCAACTGAGCGCCACGGAAACTTTCGATGACTTTCAAACGCTTCAAAGCCTCTTGCTTGCGCTGCTGTGAAGTTTCGGTAGCCGCTTGGTTTCTCAAATCGTAGCTCAAGGTGTCCAAATTCACACGCTTCAACAACTCTTCGAGGGCCTCAGCACCCATCATCGCTACAAATTTGTTAGGATCAGAATTTTCCAACATCTGGTTCTCTTTTGGCAAAGAATCCAAAATGTCGAGGTATTCCTCCTCTGTCAACAAATCCAAATAATTTACGTTGCTCGCCGCACCCGTTTGTACCACTACATAACGCTCATAGTAGATAACCATATCCAATTTCTTGGTAGGGATACCCAACAAATAACCGATTTTGTTTGGCAATGAACGGAAGTACCAAATGTGCGCTACAGGAACCACCAAGTTGATGTGTCCCATACGCTCACGACGTACTTTCTTTTCAGTCACCTCTACACCACAACGGTCACAAACAATCCCTTTGTAACGGATGCGCTTGTATTTACCGCAATGACATTCGTAATCCTTGATTGGACCGAATATGCGTTCGCAGAACAATCCACCCATTTCAGGCTTGTAACTGCGGTAGTTGATGGTTTCAGGTTTTGTTACCTCACCGAAACTGCGACGTAATATGTTTTCAGGAGAAGCAAGCGAGATACGAATCTTGCTGAAGTTACTCCCTTGTTTTTGTGTTTTCTTTTGAAGTTGCATGATTGATTTCTGGGAATTAATCCATAAATGTTACTTCCAAGCCCAAACCACGGAGCTCGTGGAGCAATACGTTGAACGACTCTGGGGTACCGATATTGGTGATGTTATCACCCTTAACGATTGCCTCGTAAGCCTTGGCACGACCTGTGATGTCATCCGATTTAACGGTAAGGATTTCGCGCAAGATGTTAGAAGCACCAAATGCCTCCAACGCCCACACTTCCATCTCACCAAAACGCTGACCACCGAACTGCGCTTTACCACCCAACGGCTGCTGTGTGATGAGCGAGTAAGGTCCGATCGAACGTGCGTGCATCTTGTCATCCACCATGTGTCCGAGTTTCAACATGTAGCTGATACCCACTGTGGTAGGCTGATCAAATTTCACACCGCTCAAACCATCGTTCAAATAAACCAAACCGTTTTTGGGGATTCCCGCTTTTTCGGTCACCTCATCAATTTCAGCCATGGTTGCACCGTCAAAGATTGGGGTTGCGAATTTCACACCCATTTCCTTACCAGCCCAGGCCAATACAGTTTCGTAAATCTGTCCCAAGTTCATACGAGAAGGTACACCCAATGGGTTCAATACGATATCCATCGGCGTTCCATCGTCCAAGAATGGCATATCTTCCTCACGAACGATACGGGCAACAATACCCTTGTTTCCGTGACGACCTGCCATCTTATCACCTACCTTCAACTTACGCTTGTTGGCCACGTATACTTTTGCCAATTGCAAAATGCCGGTGGGCAACTCATCCCCTACACTGATAGAGTAATGATCGCGCTTGTAGTTGGTTACCTTTTCGTTGTGTACGTTAATGTAGTTTGTTAAACAGCGAACAACCAATTCATTCTTGTCTGCGTCGCTGGTCCAGTTGTGGTAATTCACATTGCTGTAATCAATGCTCATCAAATTCTTCTGGGTAAACTTGGTACCTTTTGGAATCAATTCCTCGCTGTACATGTTGTAAACCCCTTGGGAAGTTTTACCACCAACCAATTGGAACAATTTCTTCACCAATTCGTCTTTCAATTGACCCAAGTCCTTGCGGTGGTCATCATCCATCTTAGACAGACGTGTTTTATCACCACTGCGAGTTCCTTTGTCTTTCTTGCTCTTAGAGAACAATTTCTTGTCGATAACAACACCCTGAGCACCAGGAGAAGCCTTCAAAGAAGCATCTTTTACGTCGCCCGCTTTGTCACCAAAGATGGCACGCAACAATTTTTCTTCTGGAGATGGCTCTGTTTCACCTTTGGGGGTAATTTTACCGATCAAAATATCGCCTTCTTTTACTTCCGCACCCACGCGAATCAATCCGTTCTCATCCAAGTTACGGGTCATTTCTTCGCTTACGTTTGGAATGTCGTTGGTCAACTCCTCTTCACCACGCTTGGTGTCGCGAACTTCCAATTCAAATTCAGTGATGTACACGGTGGTATACCAGTCGTCTTTCACCACTTTTTCTGAAATTACAATCGCATCCTCGAAGTTGTAACCCTGCCATGGCATGTAAGCCACGCGCAAGTTTCTTCCCAACGCCAATTCTCCGCCCTGGGTAGCGTATCCTTCACACAACACCTGACCCTTGGTCACACGATCGCCCTTCTTCACGATGGGACGCAAGTTGATACAAGAGTTTTGGTTGGTTCTGCGGAACTTAATCAAATTATAGGTTTTCGTATCACCTGTAAAGCTTACCAAATCATCGAAATCATTGTGGTCGTAGCGAATGCGGATTTCGCGAGCATCCACATAAACTACCTCACCATTGCCTTCGGCATTGATCAATGAACGACTGTCTCTGGCTACCTTTTCTTCCAAACCAGTACCTACGATGGGGGCTTCAGGACGCAACAATGGAACGGCCTGACGCTGCATGTTTGATCCCATCAACGCACGGTTCGCATCATCGTGCTCCAAGAAAGGAATCAACGATGCGGCAATCGATACAATCTGGTTAGGAGCAACGTCCATGTACTCCAACTGGGCAGGAGCCACCAACGGGAAGTCACCTTCCTTACGACTCTTAACCAATGAAGTTTTGAAGTTGCCTTTTTCATCCAATTCCGCGTTTGCCTGAGCGATGGTTTTGCCATCCTCTTCTTCCGCAGAAAGGTATACGATTCCATCTTCTACTTTACCTTCAACTACCTTGCGATAAGGTGTCTCAAGGAAGCCCATACCATTAATTTTGGCATGTACACACAAAGAAGAAATCAAACCGATGTTGGGTCCTTCTGGCGTTTCGATGGTACACAAACGACCATAGTGGGTGTAGTGTACGTCAC